>JAFGDH010000024.1 GCA_016932215.1 Candidatus Aenigmatarchaeota archaeon
CTGGTCACGATAATCCCTAGGGGCAAGGAGTCGACCATGTTCCACCAGCCAAACATCGAGTTCGTGGAGATGCAGGCTCAGGCCATCGGCATCCCCCTGGTCATGAGGGAACTGAAGGCCGACGAGAACGAAGAGGATGTCCTGAAGGAAGTTCTAGGATCGATGGATGGGATCGAAGGCGTCGTTACGGGGACTTTGTTCAGCGTGGATCAGAAGATGAAGCTGGACGGAGTGTGCAAGGACATAGGGAAGGAGCACTTGTCCATCTCCTGGGAACGGGACATGGGACAGTACTGGCAGGAGATGCTGGTTTCCGGGTTCGACGTAATAGTCACTTCGGTCAACGCCCAGGGCATGGGAGAGGAATGGCTCGGAAGGAAGATAGACGAGGAAGCCCTGAAAGACCTGGCGAAACTGAGAAATAAGCACGAAATCCATGAAGCCGGGGAGTTCGGCGAGTTCTCCACGTTCGTGAGGGACGGCCCGATATTCAGCAAGAAGGTCGTCATAAAGGACGCCCACAGGCACTGGACAGGAGTCAATGGCGTATTCATGATAAAGGACGCCGAGCTGGCGGAGAAATAATTTCATTCGAGGGATTTCCTGCAGATTGCACAGGTTTCTAGAGCCCTTAAAAACGGTGTATTGTAGGTTTCTTGTTTTAGATCAGGATGGATTTTTTTACTTAGTTCTTCAGGGAAACGCAAGTCGGCATAAACAGGACATATTGTATTTTCGCATTTTTTACAATAAGTATCCAAATAATTCTCAATTGGTGATTTTCCCATAAGAAAACATGTTTCCAAGGAATTTAAATCATTATTGTACCAGTCATAACTTTTTTAATAACTAAAACATATCTGGTTATATGGACAGCGAGATCGATATCAAGTCTAAGATCAGGAGGGTGCCTGATTTTCCGAAAAGGGGCGTGGTTTACCGTGATATTACGACGCTTCTGCAGGATCCACAGGCATTCAGGCACGTGATCAAGCGGATGGTTGATCATTACAGTGACAAAGGTATCGATAAGATCGTTGCTGCTGAGAGCCGCGGGTTCATATTCGGCAGCGTGCTTGCCCATGAGCTCGGGAAGCCTTTCATTCTACTTAGAAAGCCGGGAAAGCTTCCCTGGAAGACGGTGAGGCATGAATATACGACTGAATACAGCACCGATGCGCTGGAGATGCACGAGGACGCGATAGGTAAAGGGGACAAAATCCTTCTTCTGGACGACCTTCTCGCTACCGGAGGTACGATGGAGGCGTCGGTCAGGATGATCGAGAAGCAGGGCGGAAAGGTGGCCGGCATCGGCTTCATAATAGAGCTCAGCTTCCTTAACGGGAGAAAACGATTGGAAGGGTATGACGTCTTTTCCCTGGTCGATTACAGGAGCGGTGATGAATAGATGTTGGATATAATGATGTTCCGGGAGAAGCCGGATGTTATCAGGAAATCGGAGAAGGACAGGTTCAAGGACCCGAAAACCGTGGACCAGGTCATTGATTTAGACAGGAAATGGAGGGAGTCCCTTCAGAAGGTCGAGAAGCTGAAGCAGCAGAGGAACGAGGTGACGAGGGAGATTGCGGAACTGAAGAAACACAAGAAGCCGGCCGGCCAGAAGATAAATGAGATGAAGAAGGTGAACGATGAGATACGTAAGACGGACGAGCTCACGAAGGAACTGCTTTCCAAAAGGGATATCCTGAGATACAAGGTGGGCAACATAATCGGGAAAGACGTTCCGGTCGGCAATTCTGAGGGGCAGAACAAGCTCATCCGCTTCTGGGGAACGCCTTCACTGGCGGATGCTTCCCATTCGAAGGAGATGCCGAAGGGAATGAAGACGCGGGCAATGGGTTTCGTCCCGAAAAGCCACGTGGATATGCTTGTTTCAATGGACCTCGGTGACGTGGAGAAGGCTGCCAGGGTTTCCGGCTCGAGATTCTATTACCTGAAGAACGAGCTGGTCATGCTCAACCTGGCGCTCATACGTTTTGCGATGGACACCCTTTCGAAGGAAGGGTTCGTCCCGGTCTGGACTCCTTACATGCTCAACAAGGAGGCGATAGCCGCAGCTGCGGAACTGTCTGATTTCGAGGAGATGCTTTACAAGATACAGGATGAGGAAATGTTCCTCATCGCCACGTCCGAACAGACCCTTGCCGCCTACCACATGAACGAGATGTTCGAAGAGAGCGACCTTCCGAAGGCTTACGCGGGTTTCTCAACGAACTTCAGGAGGGAAGCAGGCGCTCATGGCAAGGATACCAAAGGAATCTTTAGGGTACACCAGTTCGACAAGGTGGAGCAGTACGTTTTCTGCCGTCCGGAGGATTCGAAGGAATGGTTCGGGAAGATGATAGGGAACGCGGAGAAGATATTCCGGGCGCTCGAGATCCCGTACAGGGTAATGGCGATATGCTCAGGAGAGATGAACGACAACGCGGCGATAAAGTACGACCTGGAGGCATGGATGCCGGCGCAGGGTAAGTTCAGGGAAGTGGTTTCCTGCTCTAACTGCACGGATTACCAGGCTAGAAAGCTCGGTCTCAGGTTCACGAGGAACGGGGAGAAGATCGTACCTCACACGCTGAATTCGACGGCCGTAGCGACGGAAAGGGTACTGGTAGCGATAATGGAGAATTTCCAGCAGAAGGACGGGAGCATACGCATTCCTAAAGCGCTTGTCCCGTACACGGGCTTTAATACGATCAAGAGATAAAATAATATTTAGCATACAGATAACCAAGAATACATGACGACTTATACTGGCTGGACCAAGTCGTCTTTCGATGGGGGTAGGTGGTGTCAATTATACTGGATGACGTCAAGCTGATGAAGGAATTTGATCATCTCAAGATACTCGACGCCATAGTGAAATTCCCGGAGCAGTGCGAAAGGGGCATAAAGATAGGCGAGGATTTCGTCAAGAAAGCCAAGATAAAAAAGCCGAAAGGGTTATGCGTATGCGGCATGGGTGCCTCCGGGATAATAGGCAATCTCCTAAGGAACATAATCCCCGACAAGCAGATGATAGTCATAAAGGATTACGATATACCGGAATTCGTGGACAGCAGCTGGCTCGTCGTACTTGTCAGCTATTCCGGAGGGACGGAAGAGCCCGTGAACTGCTTCAGACAGGCGCTGGAAAGGAAGCTTAACGTTTTAGGGGTGTGTTCGGGCGGCGAACTGGCAAGCCTTATGAAGAAGAGGAGAAAGCCGATGATAAAAGTCCCTTCGGGTTTGCCGCCGAGGTACGGCACGGGTTACATGCTCTTCCCTCTTCTGGTCCTGCTGAAGAAGATCGGCTTCTCGGAACTGAAGACCAACATCCTGAAATCCGTAGTGATGAACCTTCAGGAGACGAGGGACGAGATAAAGCCGGACGTCCCGATGAAGAACAACATCTCTAAGAGGATAGCATTCAAGATAAAGAACACCATTCCCATGGTTATGAGCTTCGGCGATTACGAGTCCGTCTGTTACCGCGCTAAGACACAGTTCAACGAGAACTCGAAGATACCGGCCTCGGTGGAGATACTACCCGAGATGAACCACAATTCGATACTCGCCTTCGAGTATCCTCACCATCTCACGAAAAGGTTCTCCGTCCTTCTGATCAGGGATGAATCCGAAGGCGTCCAGATAAGGAAGAGGGTCGAGTTCACGAAGGGTCTCCTTCGTAAGTCATGCGACAGCCTGACTGAGTTGTGGTCTTTATATCCATCCCCGCTGGGAAGGATGCTGTCCATAATGTACATACTCGATTTCGTATCTGTCTACCTGGCCTTCGTTTACGAAAATGACCCGGGGGATTATTCCCTGCTGCTCGAATTGAAAAAGATTTTAAAACAGAAGGTGTAATAGATAGGTATGAAAATGATTTTTGTGTGCAGCCCAGAGCAAATAGACACGAAGACGATAATAAATCTCGCGATTCAAAGAAGCGGGAAGAAATCCTTTTCCCTCATAAATTTCGAGGACATGGGGGACATGCCGGGGGAGATGAGGAACGCGAATTCGATGATTATGACGAAACAGATAACATCAGTATATTACGAGGAGCTGGAAAAAAGGATGATAAGCTCCATGAAGGACCCGTCAGAGAACCTGATAATAAACGGTTTCCTCGCGCTGGAGATACCGGTCATAGGTTACGTTCACACGATCCCGGACACGTTCTTCAGGGTATACAAGCCGGACATGATAGTGATATTCGAGAAGGTTTTCATGGCAGGGGAAGATGAAGACGAGAGTCTTATAGAACACCAGAAGATGAGCAGGGATTTCGCCGTGAACTACGCCCTGCTTTCAGGCTCGATGCTCAAGATAATAAAATTCAGGGAGAACAACATGATGGACGCCGTCAACGAGTTAAGCGCCATCATAAAGAGGTGAAAACATGCTTCTCCCTTACCAGCAGGTTTTCTGGATATCCGTCGGTGTATCATTCGTCATGGTCTTGTTCTACAAATTCCTCGCAGACCAGGACAAGATAGGGAACCTGAAGAAGGACATGGATTTCCTGAAGCAGAAGGCAAACAAGGCCCAGAAGGACGGCGACCTGAAGAAATCGCAGGAATACATGAACGAGATGATGAAGATGTCCTCAAAGCAGATGACACTCAACATGCGTCCTATGATGGCTTCCCTTATATTCGTGGCGATAATGCTTTATCTCGTGCTTTACCCGCTCTATCCGGGAGTGAAGTTGGACCTTCCTTTCTACCTGCCGCTGTTCGAGATGGACATGTCATGGTTCTGGTGGTACGTCGTCGCTTCGGTCCCGACGAACCTGATGTTCAGGAAACTGATGGGCGTACATTAAACTATTAAAAACTAACTTTCAATATTTTATACATGAAGAACAGCATTTATTCAAAGCTGGAAAAATTATACAATGCAACAGGGAGATTACTCGATAGTTTTGATGTTGATCCTGCCGGGACCGTATTAGGGATAATCTCCAGATATGAATTAATAGATAGTGCATATCGATTTGTATCGGATTACAAGAAAAATGTTCCAATAAATTCTCAGAAAGGGGGAAAAATAAAACCGGATATGGTTTTAGAAAGATTAAGTAAAATAACTGGTTTAATATTAGATTAAGCCTTCTTCTCTTTGGAATAAGGGTATCTTTTGACAGAACCGCACTTATTGCAGGTGACTACCAGCGACTGCTTGTCGCTCCTCGTGCGGACGGTGCAGTTATACCCTGGTATCAGAAAAGACGAACACTCCTTGCAGATTCTTATTCTCGTTCCCTTGTCCAGGCGGACATTGTAACGCATACCTATCCTTCTGGCGAGATCGACGTACCTTTTGGTACGTTCAGGGTGCCTTTTCGCCTCCTTCTCAGCCAGAGATACGAGTATTCCTATTCTTTCCTTAGCAATATTCGTCCACGCCTGCGGGCGTCTGGACCTGGATCGGGCTGCCTTCATTTAAATAAATTAAGAAAGGGGAAATAAATAAAGGATTTTAAGTTTTCTCTTTTGTCGGAGCAGCTGCTCCTCCGCCTTCCTGCCCGAACCAGAACACTACGATCGCCAGTATTATCACGAAGAAGATGATCGTCCAGAATTCCGAAGATATCGGAAGTGCAAGGAACAATCCTCCCCCTGCGCCCATGAATATCACTGCGCCGATGAATACTACCAGCAACACCGTGATCCACTTCGACTTGCTGTCGGCCATGAGGTCGCTGACGTTGAACCCTGTCATTGCTAACAGGATCACCACGAACAGTATCCCCGAAGCCACGATAAGCCACGTTCCCGATATCTGAGTGAAGAACTGGACCACCATGGTATTCCAAGAAGAATACAGCATCACGAAGAACGCGAAGATGAGCGCTATCACTCCTCTCGCCGACTTCGGCAGCTGCTCCTTCAGCGCCCAGGCAAGCAACCCGTATATGATTGCGAGGGCGAGCAAGAACGGAAAGAGAAACTGGAAAAACCCCAGATTCTGCATATTCTGAATCAGTAAGCTAAATCCGTCAGCCATATTAATAATTATCAGTATTACCTTTATAAAGTTGACCAAAAAACGGGCAATAGCTTATATATCTTACATATTTCGTCAGACGACTAATATGGATTGGATCAAGTCGTCATTCCTTACATGGGGTTTTTCAGCTTCACGAAGGCGTAGTAGAACATGACCACGACGATGACGAACCCTATTATCATTATCAGGTTCTCGTTGCCCAAGAAGGAGCCCTGAATCGAGGAGTAGAAAGGTGATGTGTCTGAGCCGAACTGGACGAACAAAAGGAGTATCAGCCCCAATACTATTATAAGGAGAACCGGATTGCCACCTCCGCCGCCCTTGAAAGGACGCTTGACGAAACCTATGAAGAAGACTATAACGAAGAATATAGCCGCGTAAGGGAGTACCTGGTTAACGAAATTGACGACCTGCTGGTTGGTTATGGCGAAGAACGCCATGCACAGGGAAACTACCATGCTGACCTTGCGGTTCTTCATGACCGCCGAGAACTCCATCGCACCGTAGACTATCGCAAACACGAATATGAAAGGGATGATGATTTCCAGCGGAAGCATCTCTAGAACCATGAAAACACCTACTTTTGCAGCTTCTCCCATTCGTTAACTATCCTCTTGATCTGTTTCAGATAATGATCATATTTTGTCCTTCCTACGGCGAAACCGCCGACCTCCAGCATCCTCCTGTAATCCTGGACCGAGGTCTGCGCCTTCACGTAAATCTCCCCCCAGGCGCGGACGATGTTGTCCCTGTCGGCGGCAGATCCCGAAGCGTTCTTGTACTGGGTAACCAGGTTGCTGAGCGCGTCCAGGAGGGAATCGAGCAGGGTCTCGGTATCCTTTATCTCCTTCGTTGCGCCCATCTTGATCCTGTTGGCGAGCTGACCGCCGAGACCGGAGAACACTGACCTCCCTGCAACCTGTCCTCCGCCGTCCTGCTGCTTACCAATAACACCGCCTTTCGTTCCTCCGCGCGCCCAGAAGAAATAAACTACTCCCATCAGGACGAGCAGGAACAGCCAGAATTCGCTCACCATCACGAAATAATTGTACCATCCGTTGAGTATTATGAATGCATAGACGGCTATTGACACCAGAACCTTGAAACCCCTGTGAAGCCCTATCGGACCCCTTGAAGTAAGGATGTAAATGAACAAAAGAATGAAAAGGGTCGGGAAGAACAAAAGGTAGAAAATCTGGTATATGGGACCCTGGTAGGCATACTTTGAAACGAGCTCCGGGCTGATCTTGAAAAAGGTCGCCAGAATATCCATCATAGTAGCCATATTTTATCATTGTCCCTTCAGGTATATATTTTAATAAATCCCGGTTCTAGGTGTAATGCACGAGATCGGGTCTCTTGTTCCACATGTTCCTGATAGCCTTCGTTATGACGTCCATCTCTCCCTCAAGATATGCCTGGTTCGTTACCTTTGATTTGCCTATCAGCGGAGCTACCATAAGGTTGTATGGAGCATCCAGTATGTCATAAGCGTGGTTACCTATCACACCGTGGAACAGCATCCTGTCAAGCCAGCCCGGCTCGCCGTAAATCTTCAGCTTGGCGCTTGTCACGCCGGGAGGCAGAATGGATGGATTCAGAGGTTCTTCCGTTATTTTTCCGCTCTGCTGAATGAGGTAAAGATCCAGCTTGGCCAGCCTCTTACGGAAATGGCCGGGGTCTTCTATGTTCTTCAGGTCGGAGTTTGTGAATCTCATCTCTGCTTCCGTTTTTCCCCAGTAAAAGTTGTAGGAATTTGCAAGAGCCGCCTCGTTGATGTCGTCCGAAGCTATCGGGTTATCCATGCAGGCAATAGCCAGCTGGGCAATCTGCTCCTGGTTCAGTTTATGAGGTGTTCCAGGACCGTGTATGTAGACGGGGTTTTCCTGTCTGACACCATTCTTCTCGAATTCTATTGTGTAATACTGTTTGATCGTGCTTGAACCCTTCGAGAATGCGTAGTAATGAATCAAAGCCGGGAAATTTGTCTTAACGTGCGCATCGAAACTCTGCTTTGCCATGTTGTCCAGCGTACCCTTAATGCCACCGATCAGCCCACCACCTGTCGGTATTGCCTTCATTATGGCATAGAAAAGACCGGATTTGGCAGTATCATAAATCCTCTCAAAAACATCGCCCATCGGGTTAAGGTCGTCCATTATCATGATTCCTCCGGGAATAGAATCCACTATGTATTTAGGTTCCGGTTCCATCAGAAGCATTCCGCGGGGAGCTTCCTGCTGTGGCTGAGCCTGTGCCGCGTTCTTCAGTATGTTTATGCTGTTGTATTTCTGAGACTTCAGTACCTGCTCAGGCGTAAGCGTACCTATAGAACCATCACTAAGTTCCCCGTTCATCATCTTCATGAATTTTTCAACTGTCAGGTTACCTGCCACGTCAAGTTCGCCCGGCATTGTAAGGTCTGATATTATCCTTCTTCTCCTCCTTGCGGCAACTTCTGTCATCATAATCCCTCTATTTCGAAAGACTGATTGGTTCGATCATTTTAATCAGTCATTCCTAATTCATCAGCTCCCCCATTACCTCCAGTGAGAGCGGATCCCCCCTGTAAGCGGCATCCGCTATGAGCGAGACGTACTCGGTTAAGGCCTTGCTGGCCTTCCTTCCGACCGTCCCTCCTTCGTCCGAGAGTATCTGGAGTGATCTTAATGTCTTCATCTCAACCTTTTTATGCCTTGGGTCGAGACCGCCGTAGGCGTGAATGCTCGTTCCGGGAGTCTCGCCCTCTATTGCCTCATGCGCCGAGACTCCAAGCATCTGGCCCTCGCTGAGGTTTTCGTTAACATAAGACCTGCCGTTTACACATGCGCCAAGGTGATAGCCGTTATCGCCAAGTATGCCTTTCAGCTTTTTCTGGGAAACCCGGTAAACGGTTTTTTCGCCGTTAAGAACCCTTCTGACCGCCTCTATCTCCCTGTCTGAAGGGACCACTTCATTTATTGGGGACTCGAACAGGGATACTTCATCGGGGCCTCTCACTCCGTATCCCGATCCTTCCCCAAAAGCAGCATAACTACCTTTTCTCCCCTCAATCGTGTAAAGGGAACCATTTCCTTCACTTTCCAGGGTCTTGTAGTCCTTCATTTGTCTCACCTAAGCTATCGCGAAATCCATCTCGCCGTATCTCTGATTCACAGGAGCGTTTTGTCCTGTGTCGCCGTATTTGTGGAACATGCCTGAATTGACCCTCTCTGTTTTGGTCGAAGGGTCGAAAATGTTTTTAAGCCACTCTGGAGCCCACTGGTCAAATTTGCTTCCTATTCCCGAAAGTATCTTGTCCAGTATTGTTCCGAAAAGCTCGTTCCCGTGTCTCTGGACCAGCCTGTCTATTGCCCCGGCTGAAGAAGTATTAGTCTCAGAACCGGTTCTCGTTCCGTAAATGTTGGATGTTCCGGTATCTGAATAAACGCCACCTATCGCTTTCCCGATATAATTTGCAACGTTCACTTGGACCACCTTAACCCCCTTTTTAGAGATACAACTTTGTTATCTCTGATAAGTAATTAATTTAATGGTATATAAAGGTTACTGTTGGTCTATATATGTCGATTTTTGGTAAAAATGGGGGTTTTTCGGGGGATCAAACGCGTTTTTATAATTTACATCCAAAAATGATCATGCGAAAAGGAAACTGGGAAAATGAATTCAAACGAACCATAGGCGGTAAAAACGTCACTGTTTATTTCAATCCGCCTGATTCGGAACAAGGCCTGCCTCTCATGTATAAATTCGAAGTTGACGGGGTTCCTTACCGTGGAGAACACAGACTGGATGGTACATGGAACCAGAAAGTAATCATGGACTGTATCGAAAGAATGCTTGACTTGTAAATCAAAGCCCAATTCTTTCGGTGGATAATATAACGCCGTTTTATTTTTGGAAAACAGCGAAAAGTTTATAAATCATAACTACAATACAATTCTAACTGCAATCATTTTAAAAAGAGGAAAAATAGTAAAGATCGTCCGCAACTTTGAGGGAAGTTGCCTGATCTTTGAGGGAGTTTGCAATCATTCAGTTCCAGATGTTAGAAGATTTTTTCTTAAAAAACAATTGTATGCCGGATATAAAAACATTTCGACACTGCATCATATATATTCGGGTGCTCTGTTAGGTAAAAAAGATATACACCGGCATAATTGGAAATTGGAGAATACTAAAAGTATGGTGTTAAGGGGGTTGAGAGGATGGAAAGCTTGATACAACGAGCGTTTGAGAACGTGTTCAAGGACGAAGATACGGACACGATAACCGAAAAAGTTAAAGATGAATTCGATTTAGACGTGATGAAGGCTAAGATTCTGGTCATGGGGGCCGGAGGAGGAGGTAACAACTGCATCTCCCGGCTTACGGAAATAGGTGTCAAGGGTGCGAAAACCGTAGCGATAAACACCGACGCAAAGCACCTTTCTATAACAAAGGCCCAAGACAAGCTCCTTCTTGGAAGGGAGCTGACAAAAGGACTTGGGGCAGGAGGTTACCCTGATGTCGGAAAGAAGGCTGCAGAAGAAAGTGAAAGGGACCTCAAGAAGCTGCTGGAAGGCATAGACATGCTTTATCTGGTATGCGGGCTCGGTGGAGGAACCGGAACAGGTTCAGCTCCAGTGGTGGCCAAGATAGCGAAGGAGATGGGAGCGATAGTCATCGCATCCGTCACGATGCCATTCAAGGTGGAAGGCGCCCGTATAGGAAAGGCAGAAGACGGTCTGTACCAGCTCAGGCAGGTATGCGACACAGTTATCGTTCTGGAGAACGAAAGGCTTCTGCAGATAGCCGGTAATCTCCCGATTCAGCAGGCGTTTTCGGTTGCTGACGATCTTGTAGCGAACATGATAAAGGGCGTTACCGAGACTATAT
This sequence comes from Candidatus Aenigmatarchaeota archaeon, assembly GCA_016932215.1. GTDB lineage: Archaea > Aenigmatarchaeota > Aenigmatarchaeia > QMZP01 > QMZT01 > JAFGDH01. The sequence goes on from JAFGDH010000024.1 coordinate 10,897, forward strand.
CTCAACCCTCTCTCGTAAACCTCGACTACGCCGACGTAAAGACTATCATGCACTCAGGAGGCGTGGCGACCGTCGGCTTCGGTGAATCCGACACCAAGCAAAGAGCCGAAGAAGCAATAACGAAGGCTATGTCAAATCCTCTGTTAGAAGTGGACTACCAGGGCGGAACAGGCGCCCTCATCCACATAACCGGCGGAGAGGATATGCGGCTGGACGAGGTATCTCTTATCGGAGAGTACGTTTCCAAGCAGCTCGACCCGGAGGCGCAGGTAATATGGGGAGCCAGGATCGACCCGTTGTACAAAGGGAAGATGAAGGTGATAACCATAGTAACAGGGGTGAAATCGCCATACATTCTCGGACCTGTCGCGAGGGAGGAGACGGAAAGGAACGTCCACAGCGAACTCGGCATAAGGGTATTAAGCTAAATCATGATGGGGGAAACAGGCTCTGCCTGTTTCTTTCCATTCCTTTTTTTCTTATTTTTATTAAATAATATATTATCCTCTGTTAATTATTTCTCATGGGTTGTCGAAAGGGCCAGATGTTTCTCATTTCAATGGTTTTCCTCGTAGGTCTCATTTTCACTGTCCAGACGGCCCTTCTGGGTTACACTTCGGTCGACATATCCGAACCGGGAGACAAGACGGACAGGTTTCTTATCGAGAACGTAATAGGACTGATAAACGACACGCTCAACGACCCGAACACGGAATACTGCAATTCCGGGAAGGATAACTTTCTTGACAAGCTGAGAGAAATACAGACTATCATCAAGGAAGAGTACGTCAGGGGATTGTTCTCCCTCAAGATCATCCCTCTACTGGACTGCACCAAATGGGACGACGAGGGGGAAGTGGTGCTGAATGTCACCGTCATATCGCAGGGCCCCGATTTCGACACCAAGGGGCTGTTCGAACTTAAAAGGATAAGGAACATCCCGCCGGTCGATCTGGAAATAAGCGATTACTGGTGCAACGCGGGAGACCAGATTAACGCGGACCTTAACATGATAAACACGAGGGGGATAAAGGTAGCGACAACGAACATAACTTTCGACGAAAATGTCATAGATCTGCTGGACAACAGGACCACCGCCAGATCATCCGGCATGGTTTTCATGTCTTCAAACGGGACCGACTGGGTTTTTCCTGTCCTGTTCAGCATAGACGACCAGATAGACCCGGGACAAGGATCTATACTTGAAATGACCTTCAGGTGCGTGGCTGACGGCTATACCAGGCTTGGCATGACAGAACCGATTGCTATGGACGAGAACGGGGATTCCATACTAGTCGTGGAGACTAACGGGAGCGTAACCGTCGGCGGCACGCCTCCCGAACAGTCGCTGACGCTGAACATACCGAACGGCGGGGAGGAATGTTACATAGGTGGAACATGCCTTATCTCATGGAGCAGCCGGAACGCAGGAAACGACGTCACCATAGAACTACTGAGAGCAGGGATACCGCAGGACCCGGAAATAGAAACAAGCCATCCGAACAACGAGGGTTCCAACACGTACACGTGGAGCGTCCCGGGAACCATAGCGGAAGGCAGCGACTACTCCATAAGGGTTTTAAGCAACGATTATGTGCTTCTTTCCGACCAGAGCAATCTTTACTTCACGATAGTTCCCGAGCCGAGCAGGTCGATAACCGTTACCTCCCCGAACGGCGGGGAGACATACAACAAAGGTGAAACCCGCACGATCACATGGAGCAGCAGCGGTATTACGGGTAACGTCAAGATCGATCTCCTGAAGGGGGGATCGAACGAGATGACATTAGTGACATCGACAAGCAATGACGGTTCCTATTCATGGACCGTCCCGGGTTCGCTCGCTGACGGTAGCGACTACAGCATAAAGATAACAAGCCTCAGCTACACCACTGTTTCCGACGTCAGCAACAACTACTTCACCATAACTACACCAGTCTCCAGGTCGATAACCGTTACCTCCCCGAACGGCGGAGAAACGTGCAATATCGGGGAAACATGCCCGATTACCTGGAACAGCCAGAACGCCGGAACCAGCGTACGAATAGACCTCGCGAGAGGGGGGTCTGTTGCTTCCGTGATCCAGTCTTCAGCGGTGAACAGCGGTTCTTATTCCTGGACGGTTCCCAGCACCGTAACCCCCGCGAGCGATTATACGGTAAGGGTAACAAGCATCCAGTATCCTACGGTCTCCGACCATAGCAACGGGGCATTCACCGTCTCTTCCCCCTCGCAGAGGTCCATCACCGTTACCATCCCGAACGGGGGGGAAAGTTACAACTTCGGCCAGAACGTGCAGATAACGTGGACCAGCCAGAACGTTCCGGGGAACGTCAAGATCGACCTTTATTACGGGAGCAATTTCGAAAGCACGATTTCCGCCTCAACAGCCAACGACGGCGTGTTCGACTGGACCGTTCCCGCAAGCGGGCTGACAGAATCCAACAATTATTACATAAGGGTGACCAGCATTCTTTACCCGGCGGTTTTTGACAGGAGCGATTCGGATTTCACGCTGCAAAACGTCGTGGTCACAAGATCTATAAACGTCTACCAGCCTTACAGCGGATCCACGTGCACGATCGGACAGGACTGCAACATCCGGTGGACCAGCCAGAACGCCGGAAACTACGTTAAAATAGAATATATAAGGGTATCCGGGACGCCGGTCACCATCTCATCGAGCACATTCAACGACGGAAGTTATTTATGGAACCCGGACGGTTCCGTTTCCTCCGGCAACGATTACAGAATACGCGTCACTAGCGTGCCCTACCCGGCAACGACCGATGACAGCGACGTTTTCAACATAGCTGAATCCCCTTACATAACGGTTTCAGCCCCGAATTCAGGAACAACATGCACGTTAGGCAACCAGTGTACGATAAGCTGGGGTTCCAGGAACGTAGGAAACACGGTCAAGATGGAGCTGTACAAGGGAGGCGTCAAGAGCAGCGACATCCTGGCCAGTTATACTTTGTCGGGGAGCGGAACAGACTCTTATGTCTGGAATGTCCCGGAAACGCTCACGGCGGGAACCGATTACAAGATAAGGATAATCAGCATCAGCAACCCGGTAGTATACGACGACAGCGAGCAGTTCTCTGTATCCGGCGTTAACCCGACGCTTCAGGTGACTATAGACCAGCTCAACTTCGTGACAACGCAGGGAAACTATCCCCCCAATCAGGGTTTCATCATCATGGACGATACAAACGGGGGGCTTAGCTGGACGATAACGGACGACAAATCATGGATCAGCGTTTCTTCGCCGCTGTCCAGCTACGGTACTGCAAGCAAGACGGTAGTAATAATAGGGTCCGACCCGAGCTTAACCGTAGGTACGCATACCGGCACGATAACGATCAATTCAAACGGCGGAACCCACACCATAGGCGTCGAGGTTATTGTCAACCCTGTCCAGCAGGAATCGACGATGACCGTGACCAGGCCGGACGGCGGCGAGAACTGGGACATGGGGCAGTCATACGACGTCCAGTGGACCAGCACGAACGGCGGGAGCAACGTAAAGATCGAACTTCTTTACAGCAGCCAGCTATATGGTCCGTACAACCAGATCGCATCCTCAACCCCGAACGACGGCACATTCACCTGGACCATACCGCCAAACCTGTTTCCTGGTTACACGTACGGTGTGAGAATCACCGACCTAGACACTAACGCCCAGGACGCCAGCGACGGGCATTTCGCACTTATTGCCCACCCGATACTCCAGGTCAGCCCCTCGTCACTCACATTCAGCACGGACCAGCCCGGGAACAACCCACCCCCGCAGCCTTTGACCGTGACAAACGGCGGAACGGGTACGGTACTTTACTGGCACGCACAACTCGATACTGACAACGGAGGGAGCTGGCTTTCCAGCAGCATCGGAACATCAACAGGTCCAGGAACTACCCAGATATCAGTTAACACGGCAGGACTTTCGGTGGGAACGTACACAGGAACAGTGACTATTGTATGCACCAACGCCGAATCGGGAAGCCCGCAGATCATTCCCGTCACTCTCAACATAGGCGGGACCAACCCGTTCCTCGAGCTGAGCACCGATTTCATTCCGTTCGCCTGCCCCGTGGGCGGGCCTGATCCGGGTGTAAAGACGTTCGACATAAGCAACATAAACCCGCTTTACACCGGAACCATGGACTGGTCGATCTCGACCAGCACGACAGACGGGACCAACTGGCTGATCACCAGCAGGCAATCAGGCACGCTGGACCAGAACAGCAACCCGACCACGATAGGCATAGTCCCCTCGCCCACATATTACAGCAAGAACGCGGGGAAATACGACGGGACGGTCACCGTAACGGCCCCCTCAACGGACGGAAGCCCGCAGGACATTGACGTTAAGCTGTACATAACCTCACAGGATTATTCCCTGATTGCGGTCGACAGGGAAGGGAACCCCGGAAGCACTGTCTCCATACCCATATACCTGAGGAACATGGGACTGCCACTATCATACATGTACGTGGAACTCGTGACCGAATCGAGCGTGCTGCCTTACGCGGATTCCGAGGTCGTGTTCGTAGAGGACATGCTGTCTGGGATGGATGATAAAATCTACTCAACGACAAGAGGTCACGTATGGTTCAGGATAAGAAGCTTCGACGGAAACGGGAGAATACTTTCGGGAGAAGGACCGGTTGCGTACATAAACTATGTTGTCAGTCCGTACTCAACCGCCGGGCAGACTTCCCCCATGGATTTCTATTTCCTTACACATTTAAAGGATGACCAAGAAAATTATTTCTATGATTATGACCAGATAAACGGCGTTTTCACCGTGGTATAAAAATAATAGCCCCGGGCGGATTCGAACCACCGTCGCCGGGTTTCCTCTTTGTCATCAATAACTCTTAGTTATCTCATTGCCTTAGAGATTTCGACTTATCCAAGGCCCGACATGCTTGGCCACTACACTACGGGGCTATTCAACGAAAGACGCAGGCAAAGCCTACGTCATACGCTACGTTTCGAAAGACGACTTTGCATGAAAATGAAGTCGTCTAACTTATCAAATAATACTTACTATTAGAATCAGTTATTTTATATTAACTGTCTTTGATCGCGGTCATGCCGTTCTTCGTGAGGGCGTAGCAGATCGATCCGATCGCGTCTACTTCATGGACCATTCCCCTGTCCATGAGCTTTTCCACTTCCGAGAACCCGTCGTCAAAACCCTGGCTCTTAAGACTCCTCTTAAGCTCCTCTTTTCTCATCAGAAGATTCTTTCCTATGATCTCCAGGACCTGTTTTTCCTTGATCGTGAGCATATTTATATGTATTATCCGTGCACTCTTTTATACTTTTCCCCGATTTCTTTTTTTCAGGTCTCATACCATTCATAGAAAGACGACTTGGACCGATTTGATGAAGTCATCATCCTTTTTTAATGGCCATGGCGACCGATATCCACGAAAGCCCGGCCGAAAGGATCAGGACAAAGCTTATGAACATGCTGAGCGCGTAACCTACGGGATTGAAGCCGGAAAGCCCCTCGGCATGGCTGATGATCCATATTGCCAGGAATAACAGAACTGAACCTATTGCCCAGAAGGAAATCATTTTCATATCAAATATTCTTCAGCTCAGTTTTAAATTCCTTCGCTTTACCAAGAAGTATCTCCGCTGCCTGGGTTATTATGTATTTCGGGTCGAGGCCTGACACGGATTCCACCCTGAAAACGAACCTGGTCGGATCCTCCTTTATGGTGACATCCCCGTCAGAAACGTCATCCACTATCCTCTTGCATTCGTCAGCCTTGAACAGATCAAGAAGCACCAGTTTCCTGCTTTTAAGAGCAACCGCCCCGTTCGGGCAGGCCTTTACGACCTTTTCCAGGTTCTTGGCCCCCTTCTTCACCTCAAGCTCCGGGTAATACATGTATGAAGCATTCGACGCCTGCCATTTTGCATGGCTCTTCCCCGTTCCGAGGTGGGCAAAAGCCTCGAGCTTCAGGCTCTGTCCCTTGAGCAGCTTCACTATCGGGAAATCGCCTGATATGGGCTTCACCGCACGATTGGATGATTTCATGTCGCCGGAATATACCGTACCCGGGCCGGATTTCTCTATGAAGAACACCACTTCGCATGAAGGGCATCCCTTCCCGTTGCATTTGCATTCGGAGTGGAGGTTGAACTTGGAAGGGTCGAAAGAAAGCGGTATGCCTCCTATCCTGTGAGCCACAGTCTCGTCGAACAGCGCGGAGGTATTGTCGTTGAAATCGATTTTCTCCACTGCAAGAGTCGGGACTTCCGATATCATTATCCTTCTAAGCGTGTTTGCAAACGCTGGCGTGGTATCCTCCAGCAGGAATATACACGTATCATTCTTTTTCGACAACATCTTTATCTTCAAACAATCACCCAATTTATTTAATTAATTTATTTATCCTTATAAAGGTATAAAGGTATTTTAAATAATTATCGTTTATCCTCACCACTTAAACTATTTCTGAAACATGCGGGGGCAGAGATTCGAACTCTGGAAAGCACTAAGCTACTGGGTCCTTAGCTAAGCCTCGAGGATTACATGTAATCCAAGATCCAGCCCCTTTGACCGCTTGGGTACCCCCGCGCAACCATTCTCTATATTTTTTAATTGTTTGGGATTTATAGAACCTATTTCTTTCATAAATTTATTAATGTTACCCTTTGACCGTATCCTCACACAGTATATTGTTCTTTTTGAAATTTTGCCTGCTGGAAGTTTTCTCATACCTTCGTATTTGTAAAAATATGATTTAATTCCAATTGATTTCAGAGATTTTAAAATACTATCAGCAAGTTTTTCGGAGCTGGTATCAAAGGAGAGATAAATTCCCTTGTTTCCTTTCGCAACAAATCCGTCACAGGAAAAATTCCTTTCAGAACATAATTTATCAAAGGCGGATGGAAAAATTCTTTTGGGATATCGACTGTCTTCGTTTTGTCGCCGCATAAAAAATATTTTCTTAAAATTTCAACAGCTTTATATGAATCGATTCTGAAATATTTTTCACATTTTGGATAAATTTTTGCACGTAACTTATTTTTATTGAGAAAATTCAACACTGAATTTGCAAATTCGGCATTATCTCCCGGATAAAGTGTCCACTTTTCTTGAATTTTACTTGTCGATTTATTTTTCCATTTGCTTAAAGAGCCATCACCGATATGCAAACCAAATAATAACGCTATATCATTATTCATAACTCATCTTACTTATCCAGTTCGAACCAGGCCAGCTCCACCGCTCCGTGAAGGCCTATGTTCTGTATGTTGGTGATGAGGAATTGGGTATGCCTCCTTTCCAGGTCCCTGTTGCAGAATTTGATAGGGGTTTTTCTCAGCTTTCTGACGGCTTCTTTCACCGTGAGTTCAGGGTTGCTTATGGCGACCGCCCCGAATATCTCAACGTACGGTATGAGAGGATAGCTGCTCAGTATGTCACCGAAAGCATAAGCCATGTACGTGGAAGTGTCGTCAACTATCGTCTTTGCCGTCTTGTCCCTTCCGTTCGTCTTCTTGTAGGCGTTGAAAACGTCCTCCGCTTTCACCATCTTTATGAATTCGGGTGGTTTCATCTTCTTCAGATCTACCCTCTTCTTGGAGAGCCTTTTCTTGGCTTCAACCAGGATCGGATCTTTCAGGATAGCCTGCTTCTTCTTTTTCAGGATTCCCTCAAGAACGTGCAGTGTTCTTGTCCGTATCCCCGCACCGCTTATGTATGATTCTATGCATCCCCTTCCGCCGCATCCGCATTTGGGCAGGTAGCTGGCATCGGTGTTCAGCTTGCTGTGGCCCCACTCGGGGGATTCGTCCATGGGATTGAGAAGGAGACTGTCGTTATACATGACCGCAAGATTGGTCCCCGTTCCAATCGTCATCGCGGCATCCCATCTCGGCACGAGCTGGGAAAACTTGCTGCCATGCCCTATCTTCCTGGCGGCATAAACCGCTATCGCCACGTCATTCCTCAGGTATATCGGGATTTTGAGTTCCTTTTCCAGCTTTGACGGGAATTTCATGATCTTCCACGGGCAGTTGGCCGGATTGTATATGATGCCCTTTGCCTTGTCGGGCTGTCCTGCTGATCCTATGCCCATCGCAAGAACATCTTTGACCGGCAGTCCGCCCTCTTTCGCAGCGGCTTTTACCATTTTGATGATCTGTTCGGTGACCCCGTTATCCCCGTGTGAGAAATCGATCTGCTCGGTTTTAATGCAGTAAATCTTCCCGTTGTCATCGCCTATGCATATCCGTATTCTCGTACCGCCTATTTCGAGGCCCATGACATACTTCTTCAGAAAGACACCCCCCACCAACGAAAGACGACTTGATCCAATTGCTGCAAGTCGTCATGCGCTCTCTTCGAAGGACAGCCCGATTCAATTAGTATAAGCTGTCACACCAATATATAATTTGTCAGACCAGTTAAAAAGAATTTATCATTCCCCCTACAATATTAATGATGGAACTTCTCGGTTTTTTCCGCAACGTGAGAAAGCTAAAGGACACCAAGAGGACCGGCTGGGTAATCAACAGAATAAAAGATCCGGAAAGCGTGGCAGACCATTCATTCATGCTCTCGCTGATGTCTTACATGATGGCAAAGAAAGCGGGACTGGATGCGGAAAAATGCATGAAGATGGGAATGATACACGACCTCTGCGAGGTCTATTCCGGCGACATACCGGACTGCCTGCACGAAGAGGAAAGGACGATGAGTACAGAAGAAAAGAAAAAGAGGGAAACAAAGGGCATGGAGAAGATCCTTTCCCAGCTACCGAAGGATTTGACAGAAGAATTCGAAAGCCTCTGGAATGAATTCGAAAAGAGGGAAACAAAGGAAGCGAAGCTCGTGAAAGATCTGGACAAGCTGGAGATGTGCCTTCAGGCAGAGGATTACGTGAAGAAAGGGAACCGGGGGCTGGACGAATTCTTCGAGGACGGGAACCAGAACATCCATACCCAGGAGATAAAGGAAATATTCCGAAAGATTTACCGGGAATATTTAAAAGGGAAGGGGAAATAGTTTACTATGATCGATTTTTACGCAGTATCGGTCCTGATTTTCGTGATCATACTGGCCGTGATAGTTTACAGGGACAGGAAAAAATTCACCAGGGATTCCATATTCCTTCTCCGTAAGACGCAAACTGGAAGGAAGTTCCTGACAAATCTTTCGGACAGGTTCCCCAGGTTCTGGAAGCATGTAGGAACAATCGGTGTCGTTGTATCCCTGATCGGCTCATTATACGGGTTCGTGCTTCTGCTCAATCTTTTTGTCAAGTCCATATTCGCCGAAAGGGCGGTGGGCGGGATGGCGGTCCTTTTGCCCACGCCGACAGCCAGCCCCATAATAGCTCCCGGGGTTCTCGGCGTTCCGTTCTGGTACTGGATAATATCGATAGCTTTGCTTGTTGTTGTCCACGAGGGTTCCCATGGCATACAGGCCATAAGGGCGAAGGTCCCGATAAAATCACTGGGGTGGGGAATACTTCTCATAATCCCCCTGGCCTTCGTCGAGCCGGACGAGAAGATGCTCCAGAAGAAGAAATCGCTTCACCAGCTCCGCGTTTTTGGCGCGGGCTCTTTCGCCAACTTCGTCCTCGCGGGGGTAATTCTGGTCATACTTGCAGTCGTTTCTTCGAACATAATGGTCGCGTCCGGGGTCCAGTACTACGGGCTGATACAGAACTATTCAGCATTCGAGAACAACATGACCGGCAAGATAGTTTCGCTCAACGGGATACCCGTAATGGACGACAGGGATCTCAGCGAGGCGCTCGAAATAACCGGCGTTGGGAGGAAAGTCCAAGTCGTAACGTTCAACGGAACCACCGAAAGTACGTATGAAATAGAAACGAGGAAGCCACCGGAATACGAATACGTGCCGAATTTCGACGAGAACGTAATGATAGGGATGGAACACCTAATACCCGGCATAACGGACGTCTCCGAATCATTCGGAAAATCGCTGAACGCCATCGGAGGGGCTGAAACGTACGATTCATGGTCTTCCCTCAGCATGCAGATAACCAAATGGGAATACATAAGGGAAAATTATCCCGCCCTCAGACAAAGATCAGATTCCAAGCTCAGGGAACTGAACGTGAAACTGCTTGAACGATCAGAGCCCGGATACATTGGGATATACGGAGTCTCAGTGGATTACGAGGTAATCGATTCACTTAAGCCATACGAGGAGCCCGTGCTGTTCACGAACGGCCTGCTGTTCTTCGTTTTCCTGATCAATCTCGGAGTCGGGATCGCCAACATGCTACCAGTGAAGCCTCTGGACGGCGGGAGGATGTGGGAGATCATATTCCGTCGCTTCTCAAAGAGACATTACAAGACGATGACGAAGGCTCTGGGATACATAACATTCTTCCTGATAATAGCGGCCTTCGCGATGCCTTTTATTAAACCCTGATTTCTAATTACAGATTTGTTCTGTCGTTTTAAGCTGTATAATTTTCGTAGATTATTTAAACCATTCCTCTCAATATAATCAGAGGTGGTAATTATAGCGGAAAGGCAACAGATAAACATAAGGATAGACCACAGCGACGAGGGTTTCTACACGGACAGCATAAGCGTGGTTTACAACCCGAACAAGTTCATCCTTGATTTCAAGCAGACAGTCCCGAAAATAGACCAGGTGGAGGGGAAGAGCCAGCAGACAATCGTCGTAAAGCACAAGACCATGCTCCTCGACGCGAAGTTCGCCAAAATCTTCCTGAAGACCCTCCAGAACGCGATGGACGGTTACGAGAAGAAGTACGGAAAGATCGAGCTCCCGAAGAAGCAGAAGCAGAAGGAAGAAGCCGTGGTCGTGAAGGAAGAGAGCTACATCGGTTAGCCGTTGTTTTTGCATATTCTGCTGATGTTATCGTATCAGCATATAAAATTTACATCAAATTTAATTGAATGACTTCCCTTGAAATGCCATTTACCATATATAGACAGTTCAGGAAGTATGCATGCGGGCACAACTCCATGAGGATGATAATCAGTTACGTTACCGGGGCCAAATGCTCTGAAAAGGCCCTCGTGGACGCGGGACACGCTGCGGAAAGGGATCTGAGGAGCATTGAGGGAAACGGGAAAAAGAAGGTAAATGAGGGTATCGGGAGCACCGGTCTGATCGCCATTAAGAATAACTACTTCGAAAGGGGCTTTATTTCAGCAAAGGGGAGCAGGGAGATGATTGATTATTTCCTTTCGAATGATATACCCGTACTCGTCAACTGGCAGTCGGTCAAACGCGACAGCGGTCATTTTTCTGTCGCTACCAGCCTCTATGATGACCGCATAACCCTCGCTGATCCAGTGGACGGAGAAGGCGGCATTCTCGATCTTTCATATGATTTCTTCGAGAAGTGGTGGTGGGATCCAACGCCAAAATACAACCACTGGATGGCCGCCTTTTTCAACCGCAAACTGGAAATACCGTTCAGAGGCAGGAAAATTTAGATAAAGGCCAAAGGATGGTCTACCTAAAGCTGGCGCAGGCAAAATAAAAAGAAAAAGCAAACGGTTTAGTTGGCTTCAGAGCTTAAAACCGTTTAAAACTCCAATACCTTTTTGCTGACGAAATCTTTGATGTCTTTGTCGTCCGGAATAGCGATTGATCTCTTGAATCTCTTGGTGCCGTCAGGCAAGAAGAAACCCCTGGAGATCGCTATGAACTCGTTTTCTCCCTGGTCGGAGGTAGCCTTTTTTCGTGCTATCTCGAGGAAGTTGTTTTTTCCGAACTTTATCTCTTCCGCTTTTACGGTTTCGAATTCTACCATTTTATCCCTC
>JAFGDH010000025.1 GCA_016932215.1 Candidatus Aenigmatarchaeota archaeon
TCTGACTTAGTCAAGGCACAAGACCTCGGTCTTTCCGGCGACCTCCCGAATGACGATTACACCCTTCAGAGGGCGATCGGGGAGATAAAGCCGGCTGAAACGCTGGAGAAGAAGGACATTTACGACAGGGTGGAATGGCACGGCGACCCGAAATGCCCCTGCGGTTCCGGGCTGAAGGCGGACGAGTGCTGCAGGAAAGATTTACGATCGGACTGGCACCCGCTTTCCTCGATAAAGCAATACCGATCCAAGCTCCAGAACAGCGAATCAGACGGCTACGTCTCGGTCAACCGGGTGGATTTCGCAGAGCAAAAAGAGGAAAACGGCAGGGAAGAGGAAAAGAAGGGAGAAAAGGAAAATCAAGATGATGAAAAATGAAAAAATGGAAGAAAAGTAATAATTTTTATTAAAGACGTGCTATAATTATCAATATGGCGGACATTGCTCTGACTGTAACATACTTTGCGTTTCTGCTGGGTTTCGGGGTGCTGATCGCGAACGTGCTGAAGAAGGCGAAGATACCGGACACGTTCTTCCTGCTGCTGCTGGGACTGGTGATGGGACCGACCGTATTTCTCAGCCCGATGATCACGCAGTACATGAGCATAACGCTCGTTGACGTGAGCGTGATGGGGGATATCCCGGATTTCCTGAGGATACTGGCGCTTATACTGGTCGTTTTCACCGGGACGTTCAACCTCAGTATGCGCGTTTTCCAGAGGGTCTCTGACATATCGGTAAAGCTCGCCTTCCTTGGCGTATTCTTCAACACAGTCTTCTTCGGCATAATCGCTTCCTTCATGTTCCAGATGAACATAATTTACGCGCTTCTTTTGGGGGCGGTAGTGAGCGGTACCGGAACCGGAGTCTTGTATGCCTTCGAAACCGCTTTGTCCAAGTACAAGAAGGTGATCACCGTAATAAAGGTGGAATCCATCTTCAATTCCCCGCTTACTGTACTTCTTCCGATACTTTTCCTAGACCTCGTGTACCTGGAACCCGGCGCTCTTCTTGAACCGCTGAAATACATGACGATATTCTGGCAGATGATAGCGGCGGGCGTGGGAACCGGCCTTATAATCGGCTTCGCCGTTTCCAAGCTGCTCAAGTCAACGCTCAGGGAATACACGCCACTCCTTGTCTTCGCGATAGCTCTGATCACTTACGCCATGGCCGAAGCCGTCGGCGGGTCCGGGATGCTGGCGGTGGCGATATGCGGACTGATCGCGGGAAACATGGTCTTCAAGGACAGGGACGACAAGGAACGACAGGAAGTGAAACAGTTCGATGACCAGCTGTCTGAGATGCTCAGGATATCCGTCTTCACGCTTCTTGGGGCACAGGTGGCCCTCCCATTAGGCGACCCCATGCTTTTAATGGCTTTCATATTCTTTCTGATAGTATTCTTCTCCAGGCCATTGTTCCTGATACCGTCGCTCGGGAAAATGAGGCAGTCCCTGAGCAAGAGGGATATGATACTGATGAATTTCGTCTCGCCCAGAGGGTTATCGGCGGCTGCGATGGCCCCGCTCATCTCCACGACCATGCTTTCAATCCCGAACCTCGTCAACGCTGAGTCGCTTGCCACCCAGATGGTGAACATAATATTCATAGTCGTCCTCTTGTCTGTGCTGTTCTCCACGATCGTGGCGTGGACCATGTCCCTTCCGAGGTTCAACCAGCCTGCGAAAAGGAAACCGAAACAACCTGTCGACGAAAAGGAAATGGAGATGGAACAAATAGAAAAGGCGGGAAGCGGCTGAATCATTTCTCGAGGTAGCTTTCCAGTTCCTTTATTCTTCCACGCAGTTGCACGAGAATCGGAGAATCCGGTGGGTACGGATCCATCAGACGCAGGGTATTCTTGTAGAACATTACCGCGTTTTCGTTTTCTCCCCTCGCTTCGGACATGGCTCCCATGAGAGCGTACGCCAGTCCGGTTTCCGGCCTGTCCGGGTACTTGGAGAAAAGATAACTATATATTTTGACCGCCTCGGTGATCTGATCCCAGTCAGGTTCAGGCGTCTTCACGAAATATTGCGTCCCTCCGGCACTGTCCTTCGAACTTATCATGAAGTACAGCATCCACGGATCCCATCTCGACGTATAGTCTGATCCTATCGGTGACTGCACGCCGCCCATTATCTGGTAGGCCATTGCCTTCCTGAGAAGGATGTCGAAATCGGCATAGTTCTTGTCATCCTTGAACGTGTTTTCATAAAAATCCCATACCCCAAGATCGGCAAAGGCCATTGTTTGGATGTCGCTTAAATCCACGTCTCCGTTTCTTATCCTTTCATAATTCCACCAAGTCGCCTCCTCGGCCTGCCTGAACTCCGCGGCGATTCTTGATGACCCGTTACCTATCTTCCCTTTCGATACAAGTTCGTACGGGGATTCCCCTATCTCCCCCTTCGACGGGTCGACCACCCATCTTTTTTTGGCAGGGTCGAGACTTAGCCCGTATGTTTTCAGGACATCACCGAAAAAATCGTTCGCCTTTTCTTCATTTGCCCTGCTCAGGTTAAGAATATCCCTTATGGTCTCCACGCCCCTTGCGGAAACCAGAAGAGCTTCATCCGCGAAAGGCGAATCTGGCTTTCTCTTCCATATTGTCTCTCCAACCTCAACTGATTTTACAAACTCCCCTCTGGACAAAAGATCATAAGCCCTTTCAACCCGTATGGAATCGCTCAGGAATTTATTCGTCTTGGTTGGCTTGAAATCTGGCAGGATGGAATACGCATTCTTCTCCTGCGGATCAGGCGGTGGAAAAACGAGGGTGTCTGGCAGGGCTTCTATTATCAGACCTGAAGGCGGCACAGGTGGAATAGTATCCTGCACGAATATGGTCTTATTAACATTATCCGTCCCGTCCGGGGGAAGTGTATTAAAATCCGCCGGCATACCGGGCTCGTTTTTGAACAGCTGCGCGATCATCAGGACCTCTTTAAGAACCATGAAAACATTTGACTGCAAAATCTTTTAAATAGTCCCTATAACAGGATTTTTAGCACGTGGGAACAGCCGAGGTTTAAATTTTTAAAAGAACAATTTTGATTATATGAGTTACAAGAATATTCTTGGCAATCAAATGGACACCGCTTTTCTAAAAATGGGAGATCACCTAGAAGAAGTGGGTCCGTACAAAACAATGAAAACGGAATTCACTCATTTTAGTCCGGTAAGAACACTCATTTCCCAGGAACTCGGAGGAGACATGCAGATTCGTTTCGATGGTATCGCACCTTCTGAAGAGGTATACAACAATCTCAAGAAAAAACCAGACAGTATTGACAGAACCGGTAAATTGGGTAAATTGATCGGGCATACTATATTTGGTGCCGGTGAAACTGAAAATCATAAATTTTTATTTCAGACAGAAGAAAAAGGTAGAAAGGTCACGATGTCTCTTTATCTGCACAAACCAGGTTACCAGAGAAATCCCAGCAGGGAAGCCAGTGAATAAAGAACGACACCGACCGCGAAATCGATCAGTCCGAGAATGAAATTTCCAATGTCGATCACGAAACTGAATACGGGGCCGAGTATTATTATTATCGCGACGAACAGAATGAGCCATAAAATGCCCTTTCCGGCCTGCTTCTTGTTGTGGCGGAAGGCGAAGAAAACGCCGACTGCAAGACCTCCCACGTGAGCCATATGGGCGACTCCTGTGGCGAATGTCCCGAAATACACGAGCATGCTCTCGACCACTGCAAAGACGACCGCCACGATCCCCAGCGGAAGCGGGAAGACGTAGAAGTTAACCTTGCTCTTAGGCTTTAGCAGCATGGCTGCTCCCATCAGTCCGAACACGCAGCCGGACGCCCCGACAACGGCGTCACCGGTAACCATGCCGAAAGCCAGGTTGCCGACTATCCCGGCCAGGAAATATATTAACAGGAACGTTTTCGGCGAGACTTCGTCTTCGAGAGTCTTCCCGAAGAAATACAGCCCGAGCATGTTGAAGAAGAGGTGAGAAGCGCTTGCGTGCACGAAAAGAGATGTGAATATCCTCCATATCTGTAAAATATAAACCGAGGAAAATGCCATCATTCCGAGTGCGTTCTCCATCATTTCCTCAGGCATCGAGAACATCAGCAGGAACATTATAATGTTCGCTACGATCAGAATTCCGGTAAATCTGCCCATACTTAAATTTAAGTCGAGGCAAATAATAATATTAATTGGATGTCAAAAATAATCCTTTTAGCTACTTCTCATGTGGCGAAACAAAGCCTCGAGGCTATAAAACATTCAGTCGATTCGGAGAAACCGGACTGTATCGCAGTCGAGCTGGACATAAACAGGTACAACGCGATGAAAAGTGAACAGCAGCTTTCATGGCATGAGGCGATGAGCAAGCTGGGGGTATTCACCTACGTGCTCTACTGGGTAATGAAAAGGCTGCAGATATTCTTCGGGAAAAAAACCGGGATAATCCCCGGGTCGGAGATGCTCAGGGCGGTTGAGATTGCAAGGGAAAGGGGCATTCCGATAGCGTTCATCGACCAGGACATAACCCTTACCTTCCTCGGGATAAAGAACATAGATTTCAACGAAAAGGTGAAGCTTTTCTGGCTCCTGATAAAGGCGGTAATCGGGATCAGGTTCCCGTTCCTCCCGGGAAAGAAGGAAAAAATCGACCTTCAGAAGGTCCCTGAAAAGAAGCTGGTAAACGAGGCGATGGCGCTCCTCAGGAAGGAGATGCCCGGGCTCTATAAAGTACTGGTGGAAAACAGGGACAGGTTCATGGCAAGGAACCTCATCGCCCTGACGGAAAGGTTCGAAAAGATCGTCTGCGTTATCGGGGCGGGGCACGAGGAAGGGATAAAGAATATATTGAAGGCTTACATGTAAAAATAAAGAAAAGATCAAATCTTCTTTTTCACCGGACCAACACGAATCCTACTGGTTCACGAGTTCTATGTGGCTGGCCTCGACTTCCATAAGCGCCTGGAATATCTGTTTCGCACGAGGCTCGACCGACTCTTCCATGAACTTCCTGTAAAGCGCCGTCGCGTTCTTTTCGAGCCTGTCTGCTTCCATTATGTTTTTCCCGTCGCTTCCCTTGTCGCCTTCCGGATCGTTCAGGCTGTCCGGCTTCGGGACGCCCAGAGCCTTCGCCGCAACGCTCGCGTGCTCCCGTTCGGTCTTCGAAAGGCCCTTGAACATGGACTGAACGAAAGGATCGGATGATCCTTTGGAGGCGGCGAGATAGAACCTGGTCGCATGGACCTCAAGGTCAAGCGTTTTCTGCAGCATCTCCCGGGTTTCGACGGAAAGTTCCTTTATCGGTTCTTCCGGCGCGCGGTATGCCTTGCCCCTGACAAGGAATTTATTGGGAGCCCCGCAGAAAGGGCAGTTCGTCGGCTTGTCGGTCCCGATGAAGACTTCCCCGCATATTATACATCTGAATACCAAATGCATCAAAACACCTTAGGTCTTATTTGTAAAAGCGTTTTAAAAAACTTAGCGGTATTAACATTCTATGGAAGGAGAATTCAAAACATACCGTGTAGCATCCAACGATAGCGAACAGGATTCTTTGAAGGCTTTCCAAGATTTTTTTAAAAGAGAGGGGTTCGGCCAGTATCCAAAAAAACCCGTCATTGAAGCAATATACTGGGCCACTCCGGAGAACGAGCAGAATGAACACATAATAAAAAAGGAAGGTAACTGGACAATCATCATTTGAAACAGAATAAACCATTTATTCAACCTCTGACAATATTTAACCATGAAAAAAAAGAGGCATTTCCACACTAAGGAAATATGCCCCTCAAAAGTCATCCGCACGCTGGGCAGACACATTCTCGCGGACGGGTTCCATATCGTGGTCGATCTTGACAGGAGCAAAGGCTCCTACATGGTCGACCAGGTAAGCGGGAAAAAATACCTGGACATGTACACATATTTTGCGACCTGCCCGATTGGTCACAACCATCCAAGGATGTTCGACAGGGAATTCCTGGACGACCTGAGAGACGCATCAATCGAGAACCCGGCGAATTCCGACGTTTATTCGGTGGAATTCGCCTCTTTCGTCAACGCTTTCGAAAGGGTTGCCATGCCGAAGCACATGAAATACCTTTTTTTCATAACCGGCGGAGCGCTTGCGGTGGAGAACGGATTAAAAACTGCGTTCGACTGGAAGGTCAGGAAGAATTTCTCCAAAGGGTCCAAGCACGAACTTGGCAGCCAGGTCATCCATTTCAGGGAAGCGTTCCATGGAAGGAGCGGTTATACGCTTTCCATCACAAACACCAACGACACCAAAACGAAGTATTTCCCCAAATTCGACTGGCCCAGGATAGACAATCCTAAGCTGAGGTTTCCTGTTACTTGGAAAGTGATCAGGGAGGTGGAGAAGGCGGAATCCCGTGCACTGGGACAGATAAACAAGGCGATAATGATGAACGGGAGAGACATCGCCTGTCTCATAATCGAGCCCATCCAGGGAGAGGGGGGAGACAACCACTTCCGTCCCGAGTTCCTCCAGTCGCTGGAAGAGATATGCGCAAAGAACGACATAATGTTCATGCTGGACGAAGTTCAGACGGGTTTAGGGGCGACAGGAAAGATGTGGGCGTTCCAGCATTTCGGGATAAAACCGGACATCGTCGCTTTCGGGAAGAAGACGCAGGTATGCGGAATAATGGTTTCAAAAAGGGTGGATGAAGTCAGGAATAACGTATTCCACGAGTCATCCAGAATAAATTCCACGTGGGGAGGCAACCTTTCGGATATGGTCAGGGCGAGAAGGGTGCTGGAAATAGTGCATGAAGAGAAACTCGTGGAAAACGCAGACCGGGTAGGCAAATACTTCCTCAGGAGGCTGGAAGAGATCGAGCCGAAACATGAGGAAATGAGCAATGCCAGGGGAAGAGGCCTTATGCTGGCCTTCGACCTGCCGACAGCAAAGGAAAGGGATCACCTGAGAATGAAATGCTGGAAGAACGGGTTTGCCGTGCTTCCCTGCTGGCCGAAGTCGATCCGCTTCCGTCCGCCTCTCACGATTTCTGAAAAAGAAGTTGATCATGCAATAGAATTGCTCGAAAAAAGCTTCAAATAAAATGAAGCAGATGTAATCTGCTTCTTTCGTTGTTAAGGTTTGAACCATTCTATTTCGTAGTATTCGTATTTAGAGTCCGGAAGGAGAATCTTCTTGAGTTCGTAATATGTTATGGATGTTTCCCTGTCCGTTATGGAAAGAAGGAGGATCAGACCAGTGTCCTTGGATTTTTTCAGCATCGAAGCCAGATCCACCCCTCCGATGTGATCATCTTCGGAAACGGCGACCAGCATGTATCTGGGCTTGTCTTTGGGCGTTTCCCTCACCCACACGCCGTTCCCCTTGGTCCTGCGGTAAGCCATGAAGTCTCCCGGATAATCTACATAATCGTTTTTCTTCATCTTGGGTATAGCGAGGATGAACGTCTTTTTCACCCCGTGAGCGACCCTGACAGCGCGGGACCATTCGGATATGAGGAGCTTCTGGTCCTTGGGAAAAACGTGAAGGACGTGCTTTGAATGTATCCATTTGTCGGACTTGACCGGGGATGCGCCGGGGAAATATATCCTGAAATGGGATCCGAACTTGAATCCTGTCTTGACAACGTAACCCTTCATCCTCCATTCCTCGTAGACCTCGTAAAGCTCCTTGGCATATTCTCTCTTCGCCATTATTTCCTTCATTATTTTCGCATGTGTGGTTTTCTTCCCGGTTTTCGCGTCTATGACAACCATGCCGCAGTTCTTGGAAAGGAACAGAGTCTCGAAGAAATTCATCTTGTGTATCCTTCCCCTTTCCTGCTTGTAAACCCCGTACTGGCCGAACCAGTAATCCTCGAAGAGTTTCCTCCCTTCCGAATCGTCATCTATAATCGAGAAGAGGGATTCGGAATGCCAGTATGCGCTGGATTTTACCTTGGCGTATTTGATCTTCTGGGAGGGGTACTTCTTGTAGTTCTTCTTCTCGTGCTTCCCCTGGACGTTTTCGTTCATTCTTCTTATTATCAGGCCGCGGTCCCTCCAGTCGCGATAAGCGATGTATCTTATGAAGAGCCTCGGGTTGTCTTTAAGAAAGTGGGAAGAGAGCCTGTTTATGCTGAGTTCCTTTCCATTCTGGTCGAGAACTACGCCGTTCCTGAAGGCGATTATGTAAATCGCTTCCTCCGGTGTGAGGACTATGCCCTTTCCTTCCGGATCACCGAAGAAGTCATTGCCCAGCCTCTCGAGTGACTCTTCCTCTTCCACGACGATTCCCTTCTTGGGGTCAAGCCTCATTTCCAGCATAAAAACCGAATCCTTGCTGATTAATATAAAGAGAACTATTTAAAAAACTACTTCCTTCCCACGCCGCGCATCGACATTCCGCGTGTACGCCCTCTTTTCATGCAGTATGCGCTCACCTGCTTGTACGTGGTGGAGACGCCGTGCTGGTAGTTGTTCTTGTCGGCGCGCATGTCGCTCGTGCTGGAGTAGTTCATTATGTTCTGTGTGAACTGCGTCTGGTAGGATTTGTCGCTCTTCGTGTTCTTGAAAAGATTGCCGTAGACCAGGACATCGTGCTTCTTGTCCTTCGATTTTCTGTCCCATTCCTCGAAGTCCATCCCGAAAATCGATTTGAACAGATCTTTCTCGCCGCTTTCCTTCTCTTCCCTTTCTTCATCATTTTCTTCCCGGTCTTCTTTTTCGGTCTCTTCCTTTCTCTTTCTCAGCTTCCGTATCTCGCCCAGAAAATCCTCCGTCACTTCCTCGGGCTTCACGTCTTCAATCTCTTCGGATATCCCGTCCTTGAAACCCGATATCTCGCCCATGCTGTATATCATTCTATCTTTGAAATCCTTAGGTTGCAACCCTATATAAATGTTAATGGCGGGTTGCAGGAGATTGTCGAATTTTTAAGGAAAAATCCGATATTAAAGATATGAACCTGAAAGAATCCCTCAGGGGCAAGCTCAGCGGGGAGGAAATCGGCCTTCTCCAGAAGTCCTTCGACATCATCGGCGACGTCTGCATAATAGAGATACCGGGAGAGCTCAAAAGCAGGGAAAAAACAATAGTGGAAAAAATACTGATGATACACAAGCACGTCACTGCAATCTACAACAAAAAGAGCGAACGCGAAGGTACGTATCGCCTGAGAGATCTCAAACTTCTTCACGGGAAGCATCACGTCACCACGCACACGGAACATGGCTGCAGGTTCGTTCTCGATGTCAGGAAAACGTATTTCTCCCCGCGGGAAGGGACGGAACGCCAGAGGATTTCGGAGCATATAAAGGCAAAGGAAACGGTTCTGGTGATGTTCGCGGGAATAGGTCCTTACGCGATAGTGATAGGGAAAAAATGCAGAGACGTAGGGAAAGTTTACGGTATAGAAATAAACAAGAAGGCAGTGGAATATTTCAGGGAAAACGTCCGGCTGAACAAGCTCCAGGAAAAGGTTATTCCCATTCTCGGTGACGTGAGAAAGGAATGCGATGAAATGTTAGGAAGATTTGATCACGTCATAATGCCTTTGCCCGAAACAGCTCATGAATTCCTCCCGCTCGCGATCAGTTGCCTGAAACCGAAAGGTGTCGTACATTTTTACTGCTGGGCGAAGGAGAACGAATTCGAAAAGGCAGGCGATCTCGTAAAGGAATCCGCGAAATCAGCCGGGAGAAAGGCAAAGATAATCGATGTTCACAAGGTCCTTCCTTACAAACCGAGGGAATGGAAGGTCTGCGTCGACGCTAAAATAAGCTGATTCTATTTATTTCCATAGCCTTTCCCGAGACCATGTTTGAGTACAACATCGAAATCGTTTAAGTCGGATAATTTGTAAATATAACTGGAATTAGAAACTTGACTCGTATTTTGAGAATATTCTAGTATTTCGCTTTTATCCAGTCCGCTCAGAAATAATATTGGTACTTTGTATCCATTTTCACGCATAGTTAAACCTGTCTCTATGCCATTTGTTTTTTCTCCTTTTAATTCAATATCCATCAGGACTATATTCGGTTTTATTTTTTTCACAGATTCTACGGCTTCGTCCGATGAACCGGCAACTCCAACAACATTATAACCTCTTTTTTCAAGAGTAAATTTCAGAGTATCTGCAAAATTAGAATCATCTTCCACTATCAGAATTCTTTTCTTTTCCGGCATATAACCACATTAACTATCGATAAGTGATTATTATACTGTCATATATAAAAAGATATCTTTAGGCGAGAAATGAACAATTTGTCCGGTGTGTCTGCATTCATCTAGATTTTGTCCAGGAAGGCCAGCCTGTCCGCGATGGGCTCGACATTCCTGCCTGTGGTCGACATCCCGGGCCTCAGCGATTCCAGGGAGGTGGGAAACCCTGGGGCTCTGTCCTCGCTGCTCTTTTCCTTCTTCTTTGCGTCTACATCCTCGCTGACGACGCGCGTAAACCGCTCCCCGCAGGAGCGGCAGACGTATGTGATCCTGAGTATCACCTTAACTGGTTCGGTATTCTCCAGGACTTTTACCACTTCTTCATCCGACACATAGGCCCCGCCGCTGCATTTAGGGCATCTTACATCCGTTTCAGGACCGGGGATCGTTCCCCTGTTAGAATAATCCTGATTGTTCCAGTAATTATCGCTCTGCCCGCTGGAAGTATCGTGATAAGACTGGTCATATCCGGAAGGTGAAGAAGCTGAAGAAGGATTCCTCTGCATGTTGCTTCTTATGGATATCGGTGATCCCATATTATCCCTCTGCGTAACAACGACTTCCCTTCCGTCCATGCTTTCAAGCAGGCTGACGAATTTGTCATACCCCGTGAAACCGTCCTTGGAAAGCGTTGACCAGAGAGCAGGGATGTTTATAGTTCCTTCTCCCCATTTCCTGATGTAGTCCGAAAGCAGCTCCTTGGTAAGAATCATGCTGTTGCTGAGATTATGATACTCCATAATATTTATTTGGAACAATTCCCTTTTATAAGGAAACAAGCTTATAACATTTACTCTATAATTTACTAATCAGTGGTTAAATGGCAGGTAAAAACGAATCGAGAAGGAATTTTCTTAAAAAGTTACCAATAAGAGGAGCCGCAGTAACAGCACCATTTGTTTTTCCCAGCATCCTTTCAGGCACACAGTATAAACCGGACAAAGCAAAAGCACTGGCCAATTCATGGGCAGACGAGATTGAAATAGAAACTGACAGGTTTAGGGTGATCCCTGGAACCGAAGGTGTGAGCGACATTGCGTGGGATCCTACGGGTAGTTTCATCTATTTCAACAACAGGACAACGGATGAAGGATGGGATCTTTGTGCAATGAGTCCTGACGGGACCGGGATAAGGCCGTTCTTCACTGACGCGGAAAAAATCAATCTTACCAGAAAAATGGGGGAAAAAATATTAAGACTTGGAAATGGTTATAAAAATTTATCATTTTCGTCTAACGGCAGAAGACTTGCGTATGCGGACAGAAACAACATATACATAATTGATTTGACAGGTGAAAACGCACAGGGTGGGTTCCCCATAAAAGGGGACACGAGAAGATCACTAGACAGCCCTTCATGGATCGATGACGATATGATAGTATTTTCCGCAGGCGCCGAAAAAATAAACGACGATTCCGATTTATATTTCACCGAGGTCGGTGATGTGAAAGGTTTTAGCGTAGGGGAATACGGAGAAATTAAATCCATCGGCACGAGTTCCGAAATGGAAATACGGACAACTGAGATGAGAACGCAGTTAAGCATTGAGAATATGAACGATTTGAAAAGAATTTTCGGCAATATTCCTATATTCAAGAGAAACCCTGACGTTTATCGTCAGTGGAAAAACACAGATCGAAAGGGAGGGAATATTGTTTATGAGGGGATGATACCAACAAGGACAATTTTGGATAAATATGAAAAAAGAGGATTAGAAAGACCGGGAAGCTCTATCTTCACTTTACAATATTTAAGATCTAACGGGGGAATCGTGTTCATTGACAACCACCCGGCGGTTGTTGATTATGACGACACGAGATTGCAGCCGGAACTGGCATCTCCGAAAGGTCACATTAATGAAGAGTACGGAGGAATGCACAGGGTATTTTTCATAAGAAAAAAATCATACGAAAAAGACATCGACAGAGGTATATGGACGGCAAACCTCTATGCCAACAGGACCGTTGATCTCACATTGCCCTCTGACATCAACAACAGTCATAAAAGGCTGACACCTCAAGGGGAATTCATTTTCGAGGAAGTTGTACCGTCACCGGACGGGACAAGACTGGCGACTATTTACAGGGATTTCAAGCATATGACGGGCAGCGAAGACGGCACAAGGGGAATATGCATGATCGGACTGAGGCCGAAGAGATGGATTTACTGACAATAGAACGAAAGGATAAATAATTTCGATTTAAAGTGATTTCATGAACTATCTGGAAAAGATCAGAAAGGGAGAAATCGATCCCCCGACATTGCAGGGTACAAGAGAGGATGTTGCTTTTGGCAGATACACATGGACGAATGTAAGAGCGGCGTTGGAAATCGGAATCAAGAAGAATCTGGATTCCCGGGAGGAAATAAAGAAACATCATCCAGATCATTCTTCCATTTCTTCATTTGATCCGGGTTTCATGAATTTCATAGACAAGCAGGCACTGAAGAATTTGAAAAAGGCCAACGAACCATTCACATATGCCGGCATCTGCATAGAAGTAGACGGATGACGAAAAAATCGGCATTAATTTTCAATCAGACTTTCTGCACGTAGCCCGGGTTGGGCTCGAATAACATCCCTTCCCTCTTCAGCTTCTCTATGACCTCGTCGACTTCCTCGATGCCTTCACGCTTGGCCTCGCTTGTTATTTCTGACATCGGTATCTCCTTGGATTTCTTGCTGAGGTCGTTTATTATCTCCATCACCACGCGTATTTTCGAACGCTCCCTCGATGTGGTCGCCCCGTCGCTCCTGTCGATGTCTATCATACCGGTCTCTGGTTCGAAACCCAGCTGGCGGAGTGACGAGCGCATAAGCCTTATCGCCCTCTGAGCATGCTCCTTCTTCACCTCGGGAGAGAGCTGTATTTTCGCCGAGGCCTCGGAAAGCCTGATCAGAGCCTCGAACTGTCGCAAGGTGATCGGAATGGGTCCCCCGCCTTCTGCCTGCTTCCTCGTGTTTATGTAGAACTTCCGGAGTATGTTCGAGGCCTCCTCGGAAAGCACTGGATGGCAGTTCATCCTTGAATAAGTTATGTATTTACGGATCATTTGTGTATCGATAACCGGAATTGTATCGCTATCCTCCCCTATGCGAGATCTGAGAACGTGATCAACGATTTTCTTGTCCTGTTCCATATTGGGAACGTCCCTCAAAGCGAACTTGAGATCGAATCGTGTAAGAAGGGTTTCAGGTATGGTGATCTGCTTGGAGATTGGTATGTAAGGATCGAATCTCGAGAACTTCGGGTTACCGCCAGCGAGAACCGAAGTCTTAGCCGGAAGGGTGGCCATTATGCTTGCCTTGGCAATTGATATCGTACCCTGTTCGAGCGCCTCGTGCATTGCCACCTGGTCGTCCTGGCTCATCTTCTCGAACTCGTCAATCGCGAGCAGTCCCTTGTTCGTGAGAACGAGCGCACCGGCTTCGAGAACCCATCCTCCCATGAACAGCTCGTCCTTGGTAACGGTGGCCGTAAGACCGGCTCCGGTAACGCCCTTTCCGCTGACATAACGTCCCCTCGGGACTATTTCCGGGACCAGCTTCAGTAACTGTGATTTACCGCTGGACGGATCGCCTACTATCAGAATGTGAATGTCTCCCCTGAAATTCGTGCCGTCCTTCATGGTCTTTGGAACTCCTCCGAATAGCTGCATTATGATTGATTCCTTAACCTCCTTCATCCCGTATAGCGAAGGCGCAAGGGAATTAATCAGTTTCTCGTATATCATCGGGTCGGCTGCAAATGACTTTATCGCTTTCTCGTCTTCTTTTGTGACCGCTATGTGAACCCATCCTGTTTCGGTAGGTTCTACGTGATTGCTTTCGAGGTAGAAATCAAGCTTGACGGAATAATGCTTCCCTTTCGGAATCTCCTTCAGGACGCCCGTTATCTTAAGACGGTTCCCCGGATCGGTCATCCTCCTGCCGTCAGGGGAGACCAGATCCTCTGTGAGGAGTATGTTGAGCTGGCAGGGCTTCTCGCCTTCCGTGAGTTCAAAAGGTTCCTCGATCACTATCCATCTCGTGTCTATCATCTTCTTCTCGAGCTGCTTCAGTCCCTGCTTGTTCCCGCATTTCGTGCACTGGAACGGCTTGAACACGACGGAACCTGCCCTCGGCTGGTTTATTATTTCGCCGCAGTCGGGGCATTCCCAGACCGTCTCGATTATTTCCGGACGGATCTCGCTCGCCCTCCTCACTATGCCTTCAACGGCGATGAACTTGTTTATGTGCCGCGAACGGAGGTCACGTATATCCGTGAGTTCTGCGTCCTTTATCCTGAGAATAACCGGGCCGGGAAGTTCTATGTGTTCCATACCTTCTTCAGCAATCTCGAAGAACCTTTTGGGATTTTTCAGAAGAAGATCAGAAAGATTTATGTCGAACTTGTCAAGCTTGGGGAACTCGATGACGAGGGGTTTTCCCTCGCTCGATGCCTTGGTCACATTTTTCTTGTAAACGCTCTCGATAAAGGTGCTGAATTTAGAAGAAAGCTCCTCCCTGGTTTGTTTCTCTTTGGGCATACTATCATCTTGAAATTAAATTTTATAACAACGACCCTCCCCAAGGCCGGCGGGATAAGATTGAATAATAAAATTGAACTTTATAAGGTTTAATAATGGGCCGGGAGAGAATTGAACTCTCGATCTCCGCCTTTCTAACGAGCCCGTTTCATTTGGAAGCGAGTGAGCATGCGAGCGAAGCTCCTTTCTGCTCAAGCTCTTTCCTGAAAAGAGCGTGTTGTAAGGGCGGCGTCATTTATGTCAAACAAGGTAAACCTCCGGGAATACCTATTTCCGAACGTATGTTCGGTTTCATTTGCAACCACTAGACCACCGGCCCGATGTTTCGATAGACTGCTTTACTCAATCGGTTCAAGCAGTCATACGCTAAATTTCGAAAGACGACTTGAATATTTCGGATGATAACTTGATTAAATCATCTTAAGTTATCTTTCTTTTCGTTTAAGTCGTCATACGTTGTGTTTCGATGGGTGACTATCATAATAAAAAGTAAAAACGATTTATATTCTTTTTACAAGCCGATATTACTTTTATTAGGGAAATAAGACAACAATTAATTAACTGTTGAAGATACGATTATCTTTAGCTGATGGTGTTTTGATGGGTGATGCTCCGAAGGAAGTGCCAAAGGAAGTAAAAGCTGCACCTAAAGAGGAAAAGAAGGCCGTTACGAGGGAAGAAAACGTAATCACACCCGAAGAATTCGAAAAGCTGAGGCCCAGGCCAAGGGTGGAGGAAAAGGAGATCGAACTCAAAGATGAGGAAAGGGGGACCGGGAAGGAAAAGCAAATGGGCATCGATGATCTGCTTCTCATGATCGAAAAGATCAACGGAAAATTCGAGGCTTTCAAGAGCGTGGGAGACTCCCAGAACGAAAGGATATCTGAGCTTTCCGAAAGGATAGGGGAGCTCAGGAGCATGATTCTAGAATCGGAAAGGACGCTTGACAAGATAGACTCGGAATTCACGATGGTCAAGGACATGACGCATGACATCGAGCCGGAGAGGTTCACCAAAGCGATGGAAAAGCTAAAGATGGAAATCGAAAAGAACAAGGCCGCTTCTGAAAAGAACGAGGGGCTGATAAAGGAAAGCAGGATAATACAGGGGAGGATGCAGGAAAAGCTGGGCAACATGGGGAACATCCAGAACCTGTCGAAATTATATGATGACATCAACGCGAAAATAAGCGAAATAAGCAAGGTGAAGTCCGACGTTTCCCAGTATTCTTCCAAGGTGGAATCCATATTCTCAGAGCTGAGCGCGAAGCTTTCAGACGTGGACGAGCTAACTGAAAAATTCAAGTCGTTCCAGGAGCTGATAAACGAAACCGTGAAGGAGCAGGACAAGGTAAGAATGGACATGGAACACATAAAGAAGGACATAATGAACATAGGAAGCATCCCGGTGGAAGTGAAGGAGTCCGTTAAAGGGGAAAAGGGAAAGAAAGGATCTTCCGGCGCCAAGGAACTGATCGCGAAAATAGCCGCGATAAAAAGCAAGAGCGGAGGTTCCGTGGGGAACTGGCTGAAGAAGATAGAGGATATGGAAAAGATCATGCTCAAAACCAGGGCCGACCAGGAGAACACAGCGATAAAGCTGAAGGAAATAGACGTGCTCAGGGAAAAGATGAACACCATGAGGGAGAGCGAGGTCAAGCTCCTGCTCAGCAAGATAGAGAAGCTCTCGGAGATGGACGACCTGAAGGAAAAGGTAATGAGCTTCAGCAAGCTCGCTACATCTGTCCAGAAAAAGGGCATCGAGATTGACGATTACATAAAGGAAACAATGGAGAACAGCAAAAAGCTCACGCTGATGGAAAAAAATCTAGATTCCGGAATGAAAAACATCGAAAAAAGGCTGAGCAGCACGGCCAAGGAGATGGAAAACAGGATAGAAAAAACCAAGGGTATGCTTAGTTCCGAGATGGAAGACATTGAGAAATCATCGATAATGTCCGGCATGAAATCCGGAAAAAGAAGGATGATAGAGAAGGAAATACATCCGCTCATGGATACGATGCACATTCTCACCGAACAGGTGAACGCGATCAAGTCTGACATCGTGGAAATGAAAGGGAAATACAACAGCATAAGGATACAGAAAGGGGGACTGGACGGAGAAACGAAAAGGGACATAGATTACATCAAGAGCAAGATGGACATGATAGAAAGCCTCAGGATGGAAGAAATATTCGGTCAGTTCGAGAAGGTAGTGATGAACCTGAAGAAAAAGCAGGACGAGATAGACAAAAAGCTGGTCGAGCTGAAAAATGCGCAGAGCCCGGAAGACATAGAAATCGAAATAAAGCCATCGAAGAGGAAAGCATACGAAAGGAAAAAACCGGTTATCGACGAAACGATAAACGCAGAGATATCGCCAAAAAGGAGAGAAAGGGAAGTGCCGGAAAAAATACCTTCGGAAGAAATTGAAACCCCGGAGCCGGCCGAGCCGCTGCCGGAGAAAAACAAGAACCTGATAGAAGACATGAAGAACGAGCTGGAGGATCTGATAAGCGAGGCCAACGAGAACATGGACTCGAACGATATCGAAATGGCGAGAAGCCTGTACGATCACATCCTCAACCTTTACAAAACGATCGCGACCGAAGTCCCGTACACATACGCGCACGGGCTTTACCAGAGAATAATGGAATTATCAGAAAGGCTTGAAAGCGCTTAATCACAGGCCCATTTTTTTGAACCTTTTTTCAAACTTGTTTCTGATCTCGTCGTCCTTTATTTTTGCAGTCGTATCGGCGAAATTTGTCTTGAGTTTCTGGATATCCTTCGGGAGGATTTTCATTTCCCTTTTCTTGTCCTCCATAACTTCCAGTATGACAAATGTTTCCAAAACCCTCTTCATTTCCGACATCTGCTTTTCTATGGTTTTGGACTTCGGGTGGTCCTTTTCCGTCTTCATATAAAGCTCTTCCAGAAGTTTATGTATCTCGAAAAGTTTGTCCGATTTGTTCCTCTCGACGAGATTCCTTATTCTCCTCTGGAGATAATCACCGACGCTGTAATAGGTGACCCTGCCGTATTTCATGTAGTATCTGCCGGAGAAAAGCGCCCCCATGGAAGATAGTATGAAAAAACAGTAGAATATCACGGAAAGGAAAAATATGTTCGCGGGGGAAATGCCCATTTTAGCCACGAGGCACCTGTCACCCGTTTCGGAACATCCGTTTTCGCATTCGTTTATCCATTGTTCCTTCCCGTCGCTGCTGCACTCCGTCAGTACGCCTCCGGCACAGGTGGAGGTATCCGGCTCGCATATCCTGACCAGACACCCATTTCCATCGCACCCTTGTTCGCAGTATGTCTCCTCAAAACCGAACCCGTATTCGTCGCATGATCTCATCACCCCGTTCTCACATGTAACATCGTATGGAACGCAGGATAGAATGAAGAGACGTATCTGCGTTTTCTTTTCGTAATCCTCCTCGGTAATTATCGTTATTTCGAGGGGGAGTTCTGTGTATATCTGATTCAGCTGTCTCAACGTGAGAGTGACTTCAGCCATCTTCCCGGAATCAAGAGAGAAGTATAAGGGGTACATCGAAAGATCAACCTGATCCGAATCCCAAGTAAACCCGGAAATGGTGAGGTTCTTTTCCCCGGTGTTCTTCAGGAAAAACGTTATCGTTTCATCCCGGCCGAAATAAAGGTTCACGCTGGTCGGCATTCCCTCGATCTCCAATTTTTTCGTCGGAGCGGCTATTCCAATCGGCGGGCCGGATGAAGGTCCCGGAGCGCCGGGTGGCTCCCCGGAAGGCTGTGAAACTATGGTCACGTTTGCAAAGACATCCAGCCCTCCAACGTTGGAAGTCACCGAGCACATTATGCTCTGTTCTCCGAGTTCGACAGCGGTGGCGTTCCAAGTGAAATCCATGTAATTGTCCGCGCTTATGTTCGTCGCGTACTTCGTGAGGTTCTGAGTTATGTTAAGCCCGCCGGTAACGTTTATCGTCACCTCTACGTCCTGAGCCGGGAAGAATCCGGTATTGTTGACGGAGCACGTTATGTTTATCTCCTCTCCGAGGTAAACGCTTCTTTCCAGATTGTATGTCAACGAGGCGTTCAGCACCCCTCCCGTTTCCGTCATCCTGAAAAGCTCCCAGAAAACATTTATCGCTGATCCCTGGTCTATCGGCCGGGGGCAGCTGTAAGACCCGCCGAAAGGATCACAGTCTGAGAAATTGAAGCTCCTGTTTAATCCGGTATCCTTGTAGGAAGAATTTCCCGTCTGCTCATATGCTTCCAGAAGACTAAGGATGTTGAGTGACTGGTTGATCACGGTGCAGTTGCCGTTGCATTCGTTCTTCCTGTTCTCCGTGATGTTCAGGGCCTTCTGCCTGTACGTATCGTTACCTGTCATCTCGAAGGCCTTCCAGTAAGCGAGGGAAAGATAATCGCTGTCGGGATAAGATAGGCCTGCAGAACTTATGTTATTTGCTATATCAAGATAAGAGTCCGTCCCCTCCTGCTCGAACGCCTTCCAGTAGCCGAGAATCATCGCCCCCTGGCCATCGGAATCGAGGCAGGAAAAATTGCCGGCCCATACGTCGCA
>JAFGDH010000003.1 GCA_016932215.1 Candidatus Aenigmatarchaeota archaeon
TCGGGGAATTCGAGTTCCGCCTTAACCAGGGCGGTTCGCCTGAAATACAGCTGGAAGCCCTTCTGGCCCAGTTCATGAAGCACGGAACCAAGGAATGACGACTTGATACATTGTTTTAAGTCGTCTCTCGAAACTGAGGAATGACAACTTAATATGTAATTTCTGGTTGCCGCTTAACACGTTCTAACTTTATTACATGTTTTTACCAAATAATTTTCATGGGAATGGAACTGGGGATAATATTCGGGCTGATCGCAATGCTCGGATACGGGCTGAGCAACGGGATGTCCCAGAAGATAGTCAAAAAAGAGGGAATAGTAAGGACTGCAGTGTTCAGGAACGTGTTCATCGTGCTCCTACTGTTACCGGTTCTTCTTTATTTCCTTCCGGCATCAGGCGTTTCCCTGACGTTCGTCATGATCGCGCTGATGATAGGCATTGTTGGCTATGTGCCGCTGGTTACTTTCTACAAAGCCATCGAAAAAGGGAAGGTAGGCGTAATCACCCCCATATCAAATTCGTCTTTCCTGGTCACGATACTTCTTTCCGTCGTCTTCTTCGGGGAGATACTTTCCCCATCGAATGCCTTTTCCGTCCTGCTTATCGTTGCCGGGATAATTCTGATATCGGTTGATTTCAGGGACTTTTCCGGTTCCGGGATTTTCAGGATTTCCAGCGGGATACCGATAGCGGTGCTCACGTGTTTCCTGTGGGGCATGGTTTTCTTTTTGTTAAAAATACCTGTCAGTGTTGTCGGGCCGGTGATAAGTTCATTCCTGCTGGAACTGGGCGTTCTTCTGGTGTCTGGAATCAATATGAAATTTTCGGGAATAAGCCACCATTTGCCGGGAAGGTGGATGCTGTCGGAGATATTTTTAGTCGCTTTGTTCGGGACGGCCGGGTCGCTTTTTTACAACCTCGGAATAAGCGTGTCCGACGTGAGCGTTGTCGTCGCACTTTCTTTCTCGAGCCCGTTCATAGCCGCCGTGTACGGGAGGATCGCTTACAAAGAGAGACTCCGTTTAATTCAGTATGTTGCGATAATCGTGATACTTTCGGGAATATTTCTGTTGTCTTTCTTCTGAACCGAATAATATAAGCCAGTTAACAGAATAATATAATATGCTTGAATCCATCCTCAATTTCAGGGAGGTCGATAAAAGCCCGTACCTCACATTCGTCTGGGCCTTCCTTATCACCAACATAGCGATCATTCTGAGCACCCAGCTGTTTTACAAGATCGAAATAGGATCCATTTCTTTCAACTTGTCCGGCATCTTTGCGGTCATGTTCACGATAATCCCTTCCGTCTATTTCTTCACGATGGTTATCAAAAGGGAGGAAAAGATGGAGGAGGATGCGATATGCAAGCATTACAAAAAAGGATTCTGGGGAAGGCACGAGAGGGACATGATGATATTCCTGTTCTTTTTCCTGGGGGTCACCGCCGCCTTCTCCATATGGGCGTTCTTCCTTAAGCCGAACTTCTTCCAGGTCCAGCTGACAGAGATACAGAAGGTCCGGGCTTCGGTGAGCGGTAACGCGATAATGAAGGGATCGTTCGGTTCTTTCCTCGGCGTGACGTTCAATAATCTCCAGGTCATGCTTTTCGCTTTCATTTTCTCCGTTCTCTTCGGGGCAGGCGCCGTCTTCATACTGGTGTGGAACGCATCCATACTCGGGGTTTACATAGGAGAGCTGTCCAAATCGGTGTTCGAGATACCCCTGGTCACGCTTCAGTTCCTTCCTCACGGGATTCCGGAAGTCGTGGGATACCTGTGCGCGGGGCTTGCCGGGGGTCTGTTTTCTGCGGCAATACTGAGATGCCACAAGTCCCAGGTACTGGTAAAGATATTCATCGACAGTATGATAATACTCGCGGTTGGGGTCGGGTTCATTTTAATGGCGGCGCTTATCGAAGTCTATCTTTAGTAATAAATTCGTTAATTGTCGAATACATACTTATAAGTGGACCCTAGCCCAATAATTTAATAGGTGTCCAAATATGGCATTTGAAATGGTTTGGTTCGCATTAGCAACCCTGTTGGCGCCAGTGTTTGCAGAATACGCAAAGATCCGAGCAAAGGCTGAGAAGGGATTCAACTTCATAGCGGGTGCAGGTGTTTTCTTGCTGCTGGCTATGGGTTTCCAGCTCAGCTTGTTCAGTTTGGCAGGCGGCGCAGCGGTTTACGGTGTTTATCTGTTCGAGTTTCTCGGATGGTTATTCTTGTTAATAGGTGTGCTAATGACAGCCATGAGTTTGCTGAAGAAGTAAAATTCTGAGAACTCATGACGTAGAACACCCCTTTTTCTTTTATTTTTCGAATCTTCAAGACGTCGCGCTATAAATGTAATCCGGCGAAATCTGTCAGAATAAGAACTACTTGTTCTCAACCACTTCTGTCCTGCACGCGGTCGGGACCTTTGCCGCCCCGATCTTGAGCGCCTTCTTTCCAAAATTAATGTTTACCTTGTCCAGTCTTATCTCAACGATCCTCTGTCCTTCCCTAACCCTTGCGGCCCTGCTGATCGGACGACCAAATGATTTTCGCATCCCTGTCTGGAAACGGTCTGCTCCTGCGCCCGTGGCGAGCGGATTCTCCCTCAGGACGTGGTGCGGGTAAACAAGGACCTTCAGGAAAAAGCCTTCTTCTCCCACCTTCTTCTGGAGTTCTTTCGAGACGGAAATCCTGGCCGATTCCAGGGCATTGTGCCTTATCTGGACAGGCTGCCTTGCCACCATGTACATGGTCGTGTCGAACTTTTTCTTGACGTTTCCGTGCTCGAACCTGTGTATCTTTATTCCCGGGACCCCTTTTACGTAGCTTCGTCTGGGTTTTCTTACGCTGACCCTGGTATTGGGCCTTTCATGTTTCCTGTAGCATTTTGCCGATCTGAGTGCCATAATATACCACTGTTATTCGATATTATTGACATAATTAATTTAAATACCTGCCGGTTGGCCTGTGATTTTTAAACCGGAAGGATAAAAAATAACTGAAAGCATGTCAAGATTCTTCAGCAGCGTTTCCAAAAAGGCGGGAAAGAAGCCCGGGTCACTGATTCACATAGGTAAGAAGAAAACAGAGAATGTCAGGATCACGCTCATCGATTATGACGAGAACAATTACATGCAGAAGGAAGTCAAAAAAATAGAGGAATGCTTCCCGTTCAGGGACAAGAAAACGGTTACGTGGATAAATATAGACGGTGTCCACGACACCAGTATAATTGAAAAGATAGGAAGCCACTTCGGCATTCATTCTCTCGTTCTTGAGGACATACTCAACACCAGCCAGCGGCCCAAAATGGAGGTGTTCGATGATTATATATTCATAGTGTTAAGGATGCTTTCACTGGACGAGAAGAAGGGCGAGACCATTTCCGAGCAGGTCAGCATCATAATGGGGAGGAATTTCGTGATCTCCTTCCAGGAGACCGTCGGGGACATATTCGATCCGATAAGGAAGAGGCTCGGGGAAGGCAAGGGGAAGATGAGGAAAACCGGGCCCGACTATCTCTCTTATTCCCTGATAGACGCGGTTGTAGACAATTACTTTTACATACTGGAGAAATTCGGTGAAAGGGTCGAATCCATCGAGGACGGTCTCATCGACAACCCCAAACCTGAAACTCTCCAAAAAATACATTCACTGAAAAGGGAGATGATATTCCTCAGGAAATCCGTATGGCCGCTGAGAGAGGCAGTCAGTTCCCTCGAGAGGAGTGAATCCCCCCTCATAGACAAGAGAACCAGGATGTACCTCAGGGACGTTTATGACCATACGATCCAGGTGATAGACACAGTCGAGACGTTCAGGGACATGGTTTCCGGAATGCTCGATCTCTACCTTTCGAGCATAAGCAACAAGATGAACCAGGTAATGAAGGTTCTTACGATAATAGCCACGATATTCATCCCCCTTACATTCATTGCCGGCATATACGGGATGAATTTCGACGTCATGCCCGAACTGAAGTGGCCGTTCGGCTATTTCATGGTATGGGGAGTAATGATAATCATTGCGCTGGTCATGTTGTTATATTTCAAAAGAAAGGAATGGCTTTGATTCAGAATCCTTCCCTGTTCAGCCTCTCGTATTCTTCGATGCTTCCTATGTCCACCCAGAAATCCGTGAAAGGATATCCGTACACCTTCTCTCCCTTCCCGAGCAGGTCAGGAATTACGTGATCGGTCAGGTTCACAAGTCCTTCCCTTTCCGGGATGTGTTCAAAAATGGACGGTTCGATGCAGAATATCATAGTTCCCCCGCGATGGACGTAGGTCGGCTTTTCTGTGAACTTCGTTATTTTGGAATCTTCGTCCGTCTCGTATATCCCCCATTCCACCTTCCGGCGGAATTCGAAAAGGGCGACGCTCAGCAGTCCGCCCTTTTGCCTGTGGAACTCTATGAATTTCCCGATATCAAGTTTCGTCAGGTTGTCCGCTCCTATAAGGAGGAATGTCCCGTTTAACTTCTCCTCCAGAGGGAGAAGGCATCCTGCCGTGCCTAGCGGTTTCGTTTCGAGAGAATATTCGATCGATACGCCGAATTTCGATCCGTCCCCGAAATATTCCTCTATCTTTTCGTTCCTGTAGCCCACCGCCATTATTATTTCCGTTATTCCGTGCTTCCTGAGGTGATCTATGACGTGCTCCAGTATGGGCTTCCCCTTTACCGGAAGCATGGGCTTTGGAGTATGGTCTGTAAGTGGCCGCAGCCTCGTTCCAAAACCACCCGCAAGTATTACCGCTTTCATAACAAAAACATCAGATTGTGCTTTAAATCTTTCAGTTTCAGACCTCTATGTCCTTCCACTGCTTCAGCGCTCTTTCGTAACGTTCCATGTTCCCCGTGTCGAACCACTGGCCGGAGAACGGAAATCCGAACAATCGCCCTTTGCGCGCAAGCAACGGGAAAACGTCCTTCTCTATAAGGGAGAATCCGCTGGAAGGAATCATTTCTATCACTTCGGGTTCCAGGATGTAGAAGCCGGCGTTTATCAGATTGGACGGAGCATTCTTCTTTGGCTTCTCTACAAATTCGACGATCCTGTTGCCGTCAAGCTTAGCGACGCCGTACTGGCTGGGGTCAGATACCGTTGTGAGGGCTATCGTTGCTAACGCGTTGTTCCTCTTGTGAAAATCGTACATGTCCATTATGTTTATGTTCTTCAGCTCGTCGCCGTTTGACATGATGAAGGCGCTTTTAAGCGAGCCCTTCGCCAGCCTCAGCGGGCCGGCGGTGCCGAGCTTTTTGTCCTCCTCGACATAATTTATCTTCAGGCCGTACCTGCTCCCGTCGCCAACGTGTTCCTTTATCTTCTGTTTCATATGGCCTATCGAAAGGGTAACGTCCCTGATCTCGTATTTCTTGAGAAGATCGAATATGTGTTCCAGCAGGGCCTTTCCGTGGACCGGCACAAGCGGCTTGGGTATCTCGTAAGTTATGGGACGCAAGCGGGTCCCTTCGCCGCCGCAGAGAATGATCGCCTGGTTGAGGCCGCGGAAGTTCATGTACTTGGAGAGTACCATCTCTATCGCATGAGAACGATTACGAATGTTCAGCCCGTCGATCATCTTGTCCAGCTTTCCCAGTATTTCCTTGTCTATCGTCAGCGTGATTCTTTCCTTCATGCATATTCTTTCATATTCGTTATTTAAAAAATATTACGAAGTATTACCTTCTCCTCCAGAGTGGGTTTTATATTTTTTCGTGTTTTATGGTTAATATGAACGTCTCGATCGTGGGAACGGGTTACGTTGGCCTTTCTACAGGGGTTGGTTTCTCCGTAAAGGGGAACAAGGTGATATGCGTTGACATACTGGAGGACAAGCTGAACAGGATAAACCGCGGCGATTCCCCCATTTACGAGCCCGGCCTGGAGGAAAAGCTCAAGGATTCCCTTTCAAGGGGGCTGTTCAAAGCGACGACAGACCTCGAAAAGGCAGTGATGTTCACCGACGTAACATTCGTATCCGTGGGTACGCCTTCCAAGGAAGACGGGAGCATAGACCTTAAATTCATAGAAGAGGTCTCCAGGCAGATCGGAAGAATACTGAAGAAGAAGGAAGGATACCATGTGGTTGTCGTCAAGTCGACCGTTGTGCCGGGAACGACCGAAGATGTTGTGCTCAGAAACATAGAGAAGGAGTCCGGGAAGAAGGCCGGCGAACACTTCGGAATATGCATGAATCCGGAATTCCTGAGGGAGGGAAGAGCGATGGAAGACTTCCTCAAGCCAGACAGGATCGTTATAGGCGAGCTTGACAAAAGGTCAGGGGACACCGTAGCGAAGCTTTATGATAATTTCGATACGAAAATTCTCCGGACGAATATAAAGGTCGCGGAGATGATCAAGTACACCGCCAACTCATTCCTCGCTACCAAGATCTCGTTTTCGAACGAGATCGGGAACATGTGCAAGAAGATGGGTATAGACGTTTACGACGTCATGGCGGGAGTTGGGCTGGACAAGAGGATTTCACCTTTGTTTTTATGGGCGGGAGCCGGCTTCGGGGGATCATGTTTCCCGAAGGATGTCCAGGCGCTCGTTTCCAAGGCGAAGACTCTCGGGACTGATCCTCATCTGCTAGAAAAAACCCTGTCGGTCAACCAGAGGCAGAAGACCATGCTCGTTGACATGCTCGAAAATAGGATGGACGTGAAGGGAAAGAGGGTCGCTGTCCTGGGTCTTGCTTTCAAGCCGGGATCAGATGATGTCCGCGAAGCCCCTTCGATCGAGATAATAAGAAAGCTTAAGGAGAAAGGCGCTTCCGTCGTCGTTTATGACCCGAAGGCGGCCGGGAACATGAAGATGTTTTTCCCGAACATCGCCTACGCCCAGACGTCCAGGGACGCGATAAACGGGGCTGACGCCTGCCTGATAGTGACGGAATGGAGCGAATTCCGGAACCTGACGGACTACGACTTCTCCAAGATGAAGGAGAAGGTCATAATCGAGGGAAGGAAGGCGCTAGACCCGAACAAGGTCCACGGCTTCGAAGGAATCTGCTGGTAAGAATAAAAAACTTTGTTTTCTTCTTAATTTTATGAATCAAAATTACG
The DNA here is from genome assembly GCA_016932215.1 of Candidatus Aenigmatarchaeota archaeon. Classification (GTDB taxonomy): domain Archaea; phylum Aenigmatarchaeota; class Aenigmatarchaeia; order QMZP01; family QMZT01; genus JAFGDH01. The sequence continues at coordinate 7,071 of JAFGDH010000003.1, forward strand.
TTTCTTAGGCATTGCCCGGAATATCCGCCATATCCTTTGATTAAACGGGTTTCGCGAAAACATACCTTCAAAACTTTTCGGATTCCGATGCGCAAGCGGGTTGTGACAGCTTAATCCGGGCTGCACTTGATCACGCCACCCGGGACGTTACCGGAAGCGTCAGCTTGAGTCTCCTGAAACAAGCCATGCGACAGGAATTCAGAACGAGATTCCCCAAGCTAGTTGAGTGATTTTTTTGATGAAAAAAAGAAAAAAACGGGCCTATTTTTTCGATTCTTCCGTGCCCAGAACCTTGCCGAGGATCATCAGTATGATCACCACGACCACCGTGACCACTATTGCGGCCGTCGTTAGACCCATTGCACCTTCGGCGCTCTCGTAAAGCGGAGCCATCCACGCGGAAATCGCGTCCTTCCAGACGAGTGCTGCGACGAATCCGAGCGCTGCGGTGAACAGCGTGAGCGTCTGTTTCTTCATCTCTCCCATAAATCCCATAATCACCCCTCCTTGATAATATTTTGCAGTCCGGTTTAAATCGTTTGTTTCTCCGGTATTTACTTTAATTAACCACCTTTAACCATATTTTATTATGGACATAGACTGGGTGCTGGCGGTCACTGTATTCCTGTTTTTCGTAATATGGTCGTTCGCATTTTACATCTCCATTTTCCAGTTCGACCAGGACTACCTTGAGATAGCGGGAGACATAACGAGGAACGTTGTAATGGGATCACTCAGCATCGATTCCTTTTCTGTTCCGGTCATCTATGACAGCGGCGGAGACACGAACAATTCGGTCCTTCACTCCGGGTTCATATGGTACGAGGGAAACCAGACCAGCACGAAGGCATGGAAGGGAAACCAGTCCCTCCAGTGCAGGATAATAGGCAACAATACTTATTGGCTCACCAACCTGACGGCCGGTGAGAACTATTTCAGGATAGAATTCGCAGAGTCAGATTCGATTGGTTGTAATGATGTTTTCTCGGTGGCCGGTTCCGTCCAGACAACACCGGGAGCGATGGAAAGGAATGCTATGCTTTCACAGTCAAAAATCGATTCGATGAACTCCACCACTTATTCCGTATATAAGCAATCCCTCGGCTTGGAGGGGGATTTCGGGGTGGAGATCGACGGGACCAGCCCGATAGTTTACGGGAAGACCCCGCCAATGGTCGCGGACGTGTTCGCCCAGACGTTCCAGAGGGTAATATTCGAGACAGGTGAGGAGGTAAACGTTACGTTTATTGTATGGTGAGATCATGGCAAATGGAAGGAAGGGGTTCTGGAGGATGTTCGAGAGCATCGTGGCCGTAAGCATACTCATGGTTTTCGTCCTCTCGCTGAGCATACAGTACGTGAGAGAGCCGGCTGAGCCGATAATGAAGATAAGGGGTTACGAGATTCTGGAGAACATGGACAAGAACGACAAACTCCGGGGTTATGTCATGGCTGGCGATTCTGACGGGATTAACAGCGCTATCGTTATCGGGGGATATAACCATTCCATCGAAATTTGTGATTATTCCGGGACGTGCAATGGCACATACCCGGACGCGGAGAACATATGGCTTTCCGTCTATTATGTCGCGGGTGAGAATACATATGATCCCCGTGAAGTGAAGCTGTACATCTGGTGAAAAAAATGAAAAGAAAACGAATGAAGGGGCAGTTCTTTCTGATAATAGCCTTCATGCTGATAATATTGTTCTACATAGGGATATCCGTTTACCTTTCACCACCGGGCATTTCCGAAACCCTTTCCAACGACATCGATTTCATAATAAATAATATAGAGAACGAGTACCCCGTGGCTTTCAACCTCGGAATCAACGAATCTGACGGTCCGGGAAGGGTGATCAATTTCACCATTTTTGCCAGAAACCTGCTCAAGGAAAGAAACATAGAACTCTATTCGATGATATTCTTCACCGAAAGCACCGGGAGCAACGTCAACGTGACCGTTGCGAATTTCCTCGAAGAGCCGGAATACGTGTCAGTGGGAATATCAGGCGATGACCGTATACTTTACGTCCAGAACGGCTCGGTAAACTCGACTATTTTCACCGATCCGGCGGATATTTTCACGCTCGATATAATCTTTAATAGCATTCAAAAGAATCTATTACTAGGGAAATACAAATCGAACCTTTACTTTTATACCGAGCTGAAAAAGGGGTACGATATAATAGTGGGTGAGAGGAAGACATGAGCAGAAAAGGAATAACGATGGTTTCCAGTGTACTGTTTCTTGCATTTCTGATAGCCGCTACGGGGATAGTTTATTATGCGGGCGTCCCTTCCCTCCAGAGGATACAGTGCCTTGCCACGATGGAGAAGATGAAATCCTCTTTCGTCCAGCTGGACAAGATAACCAGGAACGTCGTCGAGGGGGGAAAAGGGACTAAAAGGACATTCGACCTGAACATAGACGACGGCAAGCTTTACGTAGTCGGTGATAACGACACCATATACTGGGAATACGAATGCCCCGTGCAGGTAACTTCACCCAGGACGGCGCAGACGATCGGTAACGTCATATTCGGCTCTAACATGGAGGTCTTCGCCTATCAGGGGATGTGCGCGGGCCAGAATTCTTACATACTGGAAAACAGCCACATAAAGGCATGCTTCAAAATCATAGGGTCCCCGTCAAACAAGGTTTCCTACAACACCACCGAAATCTTCCTTTACATGTACCAGAAGGACCTTGACAGCGTTCTTCCCCTCGAATACCTGGAAGTAACGCTGGACAATGACGACACGTCAAAGACAGGGACGGGATACACCACACTCGAAAGGGAGGGAACGAATCTCCCCTACGGAAGGGTAACCGCCTACATGGAATCTGACTACGGCGTCACGTATCAGATACATTTCGAGCTGGAGACGGGCGGGGATTTCCTCGTCATAAGAGGTGAATGATGAAAGGTATGTCGGAGATGATCGCCGCAGTCATTGTCATTCTCATAGGCCTCGGCATGGCCGCGATAGTCGGGCCGTGGGCGATTAATCTCGCAACCGAATCCTCTGATAATTCCGGGCAGGCGATGAACCAGAACATAATATGCCAGCAGACCGGATACACTTTCGACAGCGATTACGGGGTCTCGGGCGTTGACTGGAACATCACCGGAACGCTTGGAATAATGACTGTGAAGATAACCAACACGAAAATGCAGAATATCTACAATTTCACAATAGAGGCTACCTTCCTCACTCCTGGCGGCCAGAGGATACTTACCGATCCGGACATCATGATCACCCCCATCAGCCAGAAAACCGTGACAAATCCCCTTAAACCGGGCCAGTCCACAATACTTGACGCGGACATCACGAATGCAAACGAGACGTGGACTCTTATGAGGGTGAAAGTCATCAACGGCGTCTGTCCGAGCATTTCACCATATACCGATATCTGAATTAGCTCTTTTTTAATAATTTATACTAACCCGGACAAATATTTAATTGAGGAATATCCATGGATGACAGCAAAAAAATTGTTAGCGATGAGAATAACTTTTCTGAGAAGATAACTCAGCTGGAAGACCTGCAGAAACTTATCCAGCTGGATATGATAAACCTGAAAAGCGAGATAGACAGGATGAAGATGATGACTCCTTCTCCGATCCCGATAGAAACAGAGAAAAAGATAATGGAACTCGAGAAGATAGCGGACGATATCAATACGTTCAGGAACTGGAAGAAGACCGTCGCTGAAGTCAAGGTCCTGAGGGAAAAAATAATGGCGCTGAAGGGAATCGAGCAGGGTAGCATGGACGAGTTCCTCAAAAGGACCGAGAGCATCGGTACCTCGGGAAACATCATGGCAGAGATTCGTAATTTAAGGAACGAAGTGGAGAAGATGAAGGATGATATTTACAACGCATCCAACCCACCGCCCGCACATCCTGGTTCGGTAAGATCAAGAATCATGGAGCCGGGCGATGCGAAAAAGCTTGGCGAGTCCCTCGAAAGGATGAGAAGGATGCTGATGGCGAGGATAGAGGAGATGGACATCAAAATCAACAGCCTAAAGGAGACATCTCAACAGCCCCCGTCCCCGGGTCAGGTTCCTCTCAGGAAGAGGGTACTTGGCGACGAGAACGGAAGGCTGGCCCAGTCCATAGAGAACACGAGGAGAATGCTTCTCGGGAGGATAGAGGAAATAGAGAGGAAGATGCACGACGTAAGGGAGATAGACATTCGCGGAGCCGTACAGAAAATGAGAGAGGAGATAGAAAACCTGAAAAAATCCATCTCAGAAAGGGATGCCGACTTCCCGGAAAAAAATGATGGCAGTGTTCAGGAAAAGATAAACGACCTGGAAAAAAGGATCGATTACGTGAGGAACGAGATGGACAAGTTCAAGATGAAAAAGATCGACGATACCAGGCCGATCATTTATCCAACCGGAGGATCGGAGCAAAACATCAACAACGTCAAGCACAAGATAGAGGGGATACTTAACAGGCTGGACAAGGACGAATCCTTCATGCGGAATGTTTTCAGGGATAAGCAGGAGACCGTCCCCAAACCACCGCCGGTCCTGATGTCGGACAAAGGCATAACGATGGAGATAGACGAGATAAAGAGAGATGTCCAGCAGACCGAGGACCAGGTCATGAGTGTTATAAACGACATGAAGCAGATCAGGAAGGGGCTGGAGATGGCCGAGAGGGGCGGGATGGTTAAAAGAAAGTATGAAATAGAGGACGTAAAGAAAAGGATCGGGGTCATAGAAAAGAGGCTCGAGCTTTTGCATATAGCCGAGCCGATCGTAATCGAATGAAGCGGATTTCATCCTCTTCGGTTTGACCGGTTATTTTGATTGATATTATGGACAAAAAGTTATTTACCATTGGTGGGATAGACGAGGCAGGAAGGGGAGCGGTCATAGGGCCGATGGTGCTTGCCGGGGCGACAGTCGTACCAGAAGACGAGGAGAAACTTCGAAAACTGGGCGTCAGGGATTCCAAACTTCTTTCCCCCAGACGCAGGGAATACCTCGCGAAGAAGCTGGAAGGCATCCTGAAGGACGTCGTTGTCGTCAAGATATCGGCCTGTAAAATTGACGACTACAACAAGCGTGGAGTGAACCTCAACAAGCTGGAGGCGATGAAGATGGCTGACATACTGGACTGCCTCGATCCGGACAAGGTCTACATAGATTCCCCGGAGAACAACACCGAAAAGTTCAGGGAAATGATCAGGAAGATGATCAAGGGAAATCCGGAAATGGTGGTGGAGCACAGGGCAGACCAGACTTATCCCATCGTATCGGCTGCCTCGATCATAGCGAAGGTCGAAAGGGATGCGGAAGTCGGAAGGCTTCGAAGGAAATACGGCGTCAAAGGTTCCGGCTACCCTTCCGACGAGCTGACCATAGAGTGGATGAAGTCCTACCTGAAGGAGCACGGCAAGTTCCCCGAAAAGGAGCTCGTTCGCTTCTCCTGGGACACGACCAAACGGCTGCTCGGAGAAAAAAAGCAGAAAGGCCTCGGCGGCTTTCTGAAGAAAGTGATAAAAAAGTGATAAATATGAACTGGGAAGAGTTTCTGGGACCAGATATTTTGAAGATATTGTTGATGATAATTTTCACTATAATAACCACTTTGACCATGTATGGATTCCCATTGAGATCAGTTAATATACTTTTCGGAGGAGAATGTGGGTTTGATTATTTTTTCATGATTATGGACATAATTTTCTGGTATGTTATATCCTGCGTTATTGCCGGGATTGTTAATAAAATAAAATCCGGTTAATATCAAACTTCCTTTACCATTATCAGATGGTCCATCTTTGTCCCGAAGTGGTCGATCTCCCCGGGGACCCTTCCTACCACCTTGAATCCGCACTTGTTCTGGTAAACATGCAATGCCCTTTCGTTCCCGGCCACGAGGCTGATCTTGAACAGCGAGAGTCCGAGCTCCTTCTTCCCCAGTTTGACCAGGGTATTGATCAGTTCTGTTCCCACTCCAAGATCCCTGAACTCTTTGCGGAGGGAAAGGCCTATGTACCCGACGTGCCTGCTTTTTTCCATCTGCTCCCTGGCGAGATTGCCGCTGCCCATGATCTTGTTCCCGCTCTCAATCACGATATAGATCATGTCCCTCAGCTCGCTCTTCTTGAACACGCTGTTCAAAAAATCGATCTCCTCGTACTTGGAGAACTTCCTGGATTTCCCTATCTTTGCCCTTTCGGAAATCAGTGCGTTCATGTGGTCGAGCAGCCCGTCGAGATCTTCCCATTTTGGATATCGAAGCACGACTGATATGTTCTTGACCCTGAATCTCTTCACGACCTTCCCGGGAATGAAATTGGTCATAATTAAAAAGACATGCGATGGCTTAAAAGATTTTCATCAGGGTTTCCATCTGAGCATGGTCCTCGGGAACGGTATGGCGTCCTTGAGCCCGTCCAGGCCGCATATCCATGCGACCATTCTCTCAACTCCCATGCCGTAACCGGAATGGGGAACGCTCCCGTACTTCCGAAGGTCAAAATACCAGTCGTAATTCTTCGGGTCTTCCCCGTCCTTCTTCAGTCGCTGTATCATGTCCTTGACGTCCAGGCTCCTTTCCGATCCGCCAATGAGTTCGCAGTATCCTTCCGGTGCGAGCATGTCGAAGCATAAAGCCCCCTTCTTGTCTTTCGGGTCGAATGGCTTGTAGAAGGCCATTATCTCGACTGGGTAATGCGTTACAACGACAGGGCACCCGAAGTGGTTGGCTATCTTCTCCTCTTCCTTGGTCCTCAGGTCTTTACCCCATGGTATCTTCATCTTGTATTTCTCGTTGATCAGCTTGAGGGCTTCCTCGTATTTGATTGTAGGATACTCGACCTTGGCGTAATGTTCTAAAAGCGAAATGTCCCTTCCGAGAAGACTGAGTTCCTTTTTGTTGTGCTTCAGTACTTCCTGTATTATGAACCTCACTTCGTCCTTCGCGACCTCGGTGACCTCGTCCAGCTTCATCCATGCGGCTTCCATCTCCGCCATCCAGAACTCCGCCAGATGCCTCGACGTCTTGGAACGTTCGGCGCGGAAGGTTGGAGACATGTCATAAACCTTCTCTAAAGCGAAGACGGCCGCTTCGGCGTAAAGCTGCCAGGACTGGGACAAATACGTAATGTCGTCGAAATACTTCACCTCGAAAAGCGTCGAGCCACCCTCGCACTGCGAAGGCTGGAATATCGGCGGGTCGAACTCGTAATATCCCCTGTCCCTGAAGAACTTGTGTATCGCACCGACAACGGTGTGCCTTACCTTGAGGGCCGCTGTCAGTTTTCTTGACCTTAACCATAAATGCCTGTTGTCCAGCAGGAACTCAGGAGACTGGTCCTTGGTGATCGGATATCTCTCCGCGATGTTTACCGGCTCCAGTTTTTCTATCTTGATTTCGTATCCCGTCGGCGCGCGTTCGTCCTTGCCGACCTTGCCGTTGATAACGACCGAAGATTCGATCATCAAATCCTTGGCCTTCTGAAAATCCTTGTGGTCTTCCTTTATCGTGCACTGGACGACATCGCTGGAATCACGGATGATCAGGAATACTATGTCCTTGCTTTCCCTCTTCCTCCATACCCATCCCTTTATTTCGAGGGATTTTCCCACA
>JAFGDH010000026.1 GCA_016932215.1 Candidatus Aenigmatarchaeota archaeon
ACGTCGTCCGCCCTGAACTTGCTGTCCAGCTGGGTCACTATCGCGAGCGCGAAATCGACCGCCGTGCCCGGGCCCTGCGAAGTTATGACGTGGCCGTCCACTATGACCTTCGAGTCCCTCGGCATGGGGATGTCCCTCTCCATTCCGGGGAATATGGTCGCCCTCTTGCCGTCGAGTATCCCGATTTTGGAAAGTATGGATGGTGATGCGCATATTGCCGCTATGGTCTTCTTCTTCTCGTTGAAGTCCTTCAGGATTTCGATCACGTTTTTGCAGTTTGAGAGGTTCTTGCATCCCGGGTTCCCTCCGGGGAGAACTACCGCGTCAAACTCCTCTTTTCTTGCGTCCTCTATCTTCTTGTCGGAAATGATCTTTATTCCGTGGGCTCCTTCTACTATCTGTCCGGGAATTCCAGCCAGAACTACCTCAATGTTAGCCCTTCTGAGAACGTCCGCCGTAGCAATCGCTTCCGTTTCCTCGAAACCGTTAGCCAGTGGAATCAAAACCCTCTTTTTCATAGCACACCCCTTCCTTTTAAGTGAAAACATGTTTGAATTACGCTTCAATCCAGTGTATGATGACTTAGGTTTTAGGTTCAAGTCATCCTTCGATTATAGCATTAGAAAAAGGATTTATAAAGGGATTACAACAAACGGAAAAAAACCGGAAATGATGATAGTTAATTTTATATATAACAGATTCATTATTAGTTATAAAGATGTGAAAAGGGTAAGGACGTTTTTCGTGCTTACGTAGCACACATTAAATAAGGTGGTATTATATGCAACCTATTCCGCCTAACTATATGGCTTACGACAGAACCATTGTTGTATTTTCACCAGACGGAAGATTACTTCAGGTCGAATACGCAAGGCAGGCAGTGAAGAGAGGAAACACGGCCGTAGGCGTCGTTGTTAAGGATGCGGTAGTTCTAGGTGCAACCAAATCCTCGACACCGCTCGGCGTTGACACCACGTACAAGAAGATATTCGCCATTGACGAGCATATCGGAGTTGTTAGTTCAGGATTACTGGCAGACGCGAGAGACCTTGTGGAGATGGCAAGAATAAAGGGTCAGATAAACAGGATCACATACGGTGAACCCATTTCCGTCCCTACGATAACAAAATACTTGGCAAACCAGAAGCATATGGTAACCCAGTACGCGGGCGTCAGACCTTATGGGGTCGGACTGCTCATCGGCGGGGTTGACGAATCCGGAGCGAAGCTTTACGAAACGGACCCGTCAGGAACCATGATCGAATGGAAGGCCCAGGCAATAGGGAAGGGTGCCGACAAGGCAAAGAAGACCCTGAAGAGCGGCTTCAAGGAAGGAATGCTTGCCAAGGACGGTGCGAACCTTGTTCTGAAAGCTCTCAAGGCTGGTGAAAAGGACATCGGAAAGGAGAATATCGAACTCGCCGTGATCACAAGCGATGGGATCAGGATGTTCTCGGAAAAGGAAGCGATAAAGAACTTGTAATTAACCGAATAGCAGGTGTCCGTATGGTTTCTGTTGAGAAAGCTGTCATAGCAAGGATTACGAAGAACGGTGTCCATTTTGAGATACTGGTAGATTCAGACAAAGCGCTGGAGATGAAGAAGGGAGTGCATTACGACATGGAGAACGTTCTTGCGGTAAACGACGTTTTCAAGGACAGCAAGAAGGGCGAGAGATGCACATCGGGCGAACTGGAGAAGGCCTTCCATACGAATGACATTTTCATGATCGCCGAGGAGATAATAAGGCACGGCGAAATACAGATAACGACCGAAAAGAGGAACCAGTTCACCGAGGAGAAGAGGAAGGAAATAGCGGACATAATATGCCGCCAGGGAATCGATCCCAAGACGAAGCTTCCCCACCCATCCAACAGGATAATGAACGCCATGAGGGAAGTGCATATTCATATAGATCCGTTCAAGCCGGCAAAGGAGCAGGTCAAGGGTGTGCTGGAAAAGATACAGGAAATCCTTCCGATATCGCTCGAAAGGATAGAGATAGCGATAAAGGTGCCCATGGAGTTCGCGGGCAAGGCAAGCGCCGCGGTAAGGGAGATAACCGAGGTCAAGAAGGAGGAATGGAGATCCGACGCCTGGATAGCCGTGGTCGAGATCCCGGCAGGGCTGCAGAGCGACATATACAACAGGCTCAACTCCCTCACGGGAGGAAGGGTGGAGGTAAAGATAGTAAAAGAATATAAGATTTAATGATGTTACAGAGATGATACGTTCATTCATGTTTAACTAAATTTGGTGATAAGATATGGCAGATTCAAAAGAAGTGAAGAAAACAGAGGCAAAGGAGATAAAGAGTGTAGCAAAGGAGGATAAACCGGCAGAGATGGAAACCCCGAAAGAGGTAGTGGGCGACCCGAAGGCGCTGAAGAACGACAAGGACGTTGTTCTGCCGGGAGACAAGATAATAGACAGCATGGATTACCTGCCCGGGAAGAATACATTCAGGGAAGGCAATTCCATCATTTCGAAAAGAATAGGACTGGTCTACTTCAAGGGAAGGGTTATCGAAGTCATACCATTGTCAGGAGTATACGTACCGAGCGTGGGGGACATGATTATCGGAGAGGTCAAAGAGGTCCAGCATTCTGGCTGGATAATTGACATAAACTCCCCTTACGAGGCATTTCTTCCCCTTTCGGGAGTACGTGAATTCGTGGACCCGGGGAAGATGGACATGTCCAAGATATACGGTACGGGGGATATAATATACGGAAAGATTTCACTGGTTTCGCCCGCCAACTCGATCCACGTAACAATGCAGGACCAGAAGGCGAGGAAATTCGACGGCGGGAGAGTCGTGAGGATAAATTCCGTAAAGGTCCCCAGGCTGATAGGAAAAATGGGAAGCATGATAAACCTGATAAAGGACAAGACGGGATGCAGGATTTCAGTCGGCCAGAACGGCATCGTATGGCTGCAGGGAGAGAACGAGGTGCTTGCAGTCGAAGTCATAAAGACAATAGAGGATAAATCCCATTCCGAGGGGCTTACAAACTACATAGAGAAGCTGCTCGAGAAAAAGGAATGATTAAGAGGTGATTAATGTGAGTACAAAAAGAGAGGACGGGAGAGGTCCCGAGGACATAAGACCCATCAAGATGGAAGTCGGCGTCATAAAGAACGCAGACGGTTCCGCGATGGTGAGCCTCGGGAAGACCGTGGCTATTGCCGCTGTATACGGCCCGAGAGAGCTACACCCGAAGCATCTTCAGGTGAGCAACAGGGCCAGGTTAAAGTGCATATACAGCATGGCTCCATTCTCAACCACTGAAAGGGTGAGGCCGGGCCCGAGCAGGAGAAGCTCGGAGATATCAAAGGTAACGAGAGAGTCGCTGGAACCGGCGCTTTTCCTGGAAAACTTCCCGAAGACAACGATAGACGTTTTCATCCTGATAGTGCAGGCAAACGCGGGGACTAGAACCGCAGGGATAAACGCGGCGAGCCTTGCCCTGGCTGACGCAGGCATAGAGATGCGGGATCTGGTAACGTCAGTCGCTGCGGGAAAGATCGACGGGACGTACACCATAGACCTGGCGGGAAAGGAGGAAGAAGCGACAGACTGCGATCTTCCGATAGCGTACATGCCCAGGATTGACAAGATAACCCTTCTGCAGATGGACGGGGACATGCCCGTAAAGGACGTGAAGGGAACCATAGAATTAGCCAAGAAGGGCTGCAAAATACTTTACGAAGAGCAGAAAAAGGCCTTATTGAAAAAATGGGCAAAGGAGGGATTGGAATGAACGTTCAGGATCAGTACATAATCAACCTTATTCAGAAGGCCCACAGAATAGACGGCAGAGGCCTTGAGGATTTCAGGAAGGTTACCCTGGAAAAGAACCCGATCGGGCAGGCGGAGGGATCCGCTCTTGTTCAGATAGGCAACACCAAGGTAGTCGTGGGTGTCAAGATGGGTGTGGGAACACCGTTCCCGGACACACCCAAGGAAGGGATACTTATATGCAACGCGGAGCTTTCGCCGCTGGCTTCACCGAATTTCGAGCTCGGTCCGCCTGGCGAGGAATCGATAGAACTCGCAAGGATAATCGACCGCGGCATACGTGAATCCAAGGCCATAGACGTGGAAAAGCTGTGCATAACCGAGGGCGAAAAGGTATGGATGGTGTTTGTTGACATCTATCCCATCAACCATCAGGGCAACCTGATAGACGCATCCGGATTGGCCGCAGCATCTGCGTTGGCAAACGCAAAGATGCCGAAACTAGAGGGCGACAAGCTCATATATGACGAGAAGAAGACCCCTCTTCCACTGAAGGAGCTTCCGATTCCCGTTACCTTCGCTCAGATAAAGGACCATCTGGTGGTTGACCCCAGCCTGGAGGAAGAGAGGGCGATGAACGGGAGGATCACCGTCTCGACGAAGGAGAACGGCAACGTTTGCGCGATACAGAAGGGCGGAGACGCCATGACCATGGCAAACATAGAGAAGGCCCTTGATATGTCGGTGAAGAAAGGCAAAGATCTCCGGAAGCTGGTATAAGGTTTAAATAACAAAACATCCAAAAATAACGATTGACGGCAAAATGATCCGAACCGGTCCGTCTTTCGTGACAGGCGTATGACGACTTAGAATGATTGATCCAAGTCGTCTTTAGTGACAAGCGTATGGACAGTTTGCATGGATCGATTCAGGCTGTCTTTCGTAATATGTGATTTACATGGGAAGGACAAAGAAAGTAGGCTCTGCCGGAAGATACGGAATAAGGTACGGTAAGGGTACCAAGAAAAGGCTGGTAGAGATAGAAAAGGTCCAGAAGGCCAAGCACACGTGCCCGAACTGCATGAAGCCCACCCTCAAGAGGGAAGCATCAGGCATATGGGTATGCAGGAAATGCAATGTGAAGCTGGCCGGAAGGGCTTATGACGTTGCTTAGGTGTTGGTATGTACAAATGCATAAACTGCGGGAAGGAAGTCAAGATCGAACTTGAGAGGGCCAAAAAAATAATATGCCCGTTCTGCGGGTACAGGATACTGGAGAAGAAAAGGCCCGCGATAACAAAGAACGTAATGGCAGAATAGAATCCGTTCCGCTGTATCAAGGTGTGATTATATGACGACAAAGGAATTTGAACAACTGGCGAATCAGGCTCAGATTTACCAGCAGCAGATGCAGAACGTTGTTACACAGAAGGCGGCACTTACCATGGAAAGGAACGAACTGAAAAAGGCCACCGAAGAGATCGAAAACAGCAAGGAAGAAAGCGTCTACAAAATCGCTGGTCCGATTCTAGTAAAGGCAGATGCTGCGAAGGTGAAGAAGGACCTGGAAGAGCGGCTGGAATTCATTGACCTCAAGGTCAAATCCATCGAGAAGCAGGAAGGAATGATAAGGGAAAGGCTGGAAGATCTCCGGACCAAACTCATGGCTTCCGAAAAGGGCAAGGGTAGATGAAAATGACCGACAAGGTAAAGGAAGCCATCGAACTGCTCGAGGGAATTCTAAACGACAGGGGCGTTCCAAGGAACATAAAATCCTCGATAGAGGAGAGCATGAGCACACTGAACGACCCGGAAGAGTCAGAAAACGTGAAACTTTCGACGGTCATTTCCATACTCGACGATGCGTCCAACGATCCGAACATTTCGTTATACGCGAGGACAAAAATGTGGGACGTAGTTTCCAAGCTCGAAGAGCTTAACAGGTAATGGTGACCTAATAGTTTTTAAGTCTAATTGCTATTATTTTAAACAATATTATCTATCAGTTTTAACGTATAATGATCAGGAGGGATACAAATGGTTTTCAAAAAGCTGAAAAGGAGCATTATCGGGGAGATTGAAGACTCGGACATGCCAAAAGAGGAATTCATAGAGGTCGGCTTCTCGGAATCGGGCGGGAGCTTCGGCGTTTCAAAACCGGCAGGAAAGATAGGCATAGTGATAGACAAGCTTGTCGAATTCTCTGACACCGAAAGGGTCCTAAGGGCCGTAAGGGACGGGTCGCTTGTTTTCCTTAAGATCAAGGGAATGAAGGAAAAGGATCTTGGAGAGCTCAAGAGATCGGTCGAGAAGATCAAGAAGACGGTCATGGCCCAGAACGGGGACATAGTCGGTGTGGAGCAGGACTGGCTTATTCTTGCACCCGAGTTCGCAAAGGTTGCAAGATAAACCCTTTCTTTTCTCTATTTTGTTTTGATTAGAGCAGTCAAATTTCCAGCACTGTCACGTACGGATTATTCGGGAGTGATTTGAATCTTTTTCTGGCCATTTCTATCGTAATATCAGCGTCGTTCTGGGCTGCCAGGCTGAGGCCGGCGGTCCTGCGTGCATGAGAAGGATCATAATTACAATTGACCACAAAATCTATGTATCTCTGCTTCGGCCAGACGTCCTCCTGGAAACAAGGAGCGCTGTCGCTCACAAGCATTCCCTTGGCTAGTTCCGCCAGAGCTGCAATGCCATTCGACTGAAGATCACTCTTGTACATACCAAAACACCCTATAATGTATACTACTTTTTAGTGATAAATTATTGATATTTACCTTTATAAAGCTTCCCGTTGCCCGCTGTCAACCGGTAACAAGATCGATTATCGGGAGTTTTTTGTAAGAAACAGGTATTTCGATAGGTGCAACCGCATTTCCTCCCGCACTTTCGAATTGGTCCACATCAGAAATTCCATCCCCATAATGAGGACATTTTCCCTGGGAATCAAAATCGGCTTTGCGGTTATTCCAATCCCTGATTAGTTCAAAATAATTCTTCAGATTCAGTGTGACAGGTATTTCTGCCGTAATAAACCCGGTACATTCTTTGCATCCGTATTTCAATATCATTACCATCACTCCCGATATTCAGATTTGTAAGTAAATCTTTTAAACAGATTTACCAGAAAAAGATCATCTCAGCCGTATGACGTCCAGGTTCTTCGGGGCGATCGTCTCCGCCTTGAAGTACTTGTGCGCATCCTTCGCCAGCTCGGCGCACTTCTTTGCCTCGCCGTGGTTCATTATGATTCTCTCCGGCCGGCACGAGAGCTTGTGGATGAAATTGGTGAGCTGGTTCCTGTCGGAATGACCCGACATCCCTTCCACTGTTTCAACATTAAGACTAAGGTTTACTGTCTGCGTTTTTCCGCCTTCCGTCCGAAGTGGTATCTCCGTCCATCCCTTCTGTATCCTTCTTCCAAGCGATCCCTCGGCCTGGTAGCCGACGAACAGAAGCGTGTTCTTCTTGTCCGGGGCGAACGCCTTTAGATACTCTATGGCCGGTCCGCCCACGAGCATGCCAGAAGTCGCTATCACCACGCCCGGCTCCGCCTTGTCTATAACGTCGTTCCTTTCCTTCGGGGCGACCCTCTTGAACATGTCCATCAGGAACGGGTTCTTGCCGAAGTGGAATATCTGCTTCTGGAGGTATTTGGAAAGGTATTCGGGATATGCCGTGTGTATTGCGGTCGCGTCCCACACCATTCCCTCCATGTAAACCGGATACTGGAAATCATTTGCCGAGAGTATAGCCATTACCTCCTGTGCCCTCCCGACGGCAAAAGACGGAATGAGAACCTTCCCGCCCGCCTTCATGGTCTTGTCGATTGCCGCCATGAGCTTGTCCTCCGCATCCTTCCTGTTGGGCTTCACGTCCTCTATCTTACCGTATGTCGACTCGGTGATGAGGGTCTCTATCCTCTTGAAGTTTGTAAAAGCGGGATCGAATAGCCTTGAAGGCCCGAAATGGAGGTCGCCTGTGTAAAGTATGTTGTGCAACCCCTCTCCGATGTGAATATGAGTGAGAGCCGATCCCAGCAGATGGCCTGCCGGCTGCAGTGTTAAGCGCATGTCCGGCGTAAGGTCCGAGACCTCGCCGTATTCCAGCGCTATGGTATGCTTGACCACGTTCTCTATGCTCCTCTTCATGTACGGGACTTCCTTCCCCTCCCTGTGGGCTATGTCTATGTAGTCAAGACAAAGCAGAACCATGAGGTCCCTGGCGGGAGGAGTGCAGTATAACGGTCCCTTGTAGCCGTTCTCGTAGAGCCACGGGATGTAGCCGCAATGGTCAAGATGAGGATGGGACAAGACGACGGCGTCCAGCCTCTCGATATCGAATTCCGGGACGTCGAGGTAAGGGAAGGTATCTGAAGCGACATTAACGCCGCAGTCCAGCATGACGCGCGACTCGTTAGTCTGGAGAAGGAAACATGATCTGCCGACCTCCCTGCAAGAACCGAGGCAGGAAAGCCTTACCCACTTGTCTATCTTTTCGTTTTCAGGCGGTTTTATCGCGTTTATGCTCTGGCCTATGTTGTTCAGGAACTTCTTCCGGTAATCCATCTCCTGGTGGAGAAGATTCCGGACCGCCCTCACTATAGGGCTCTCGATGGCCGGCGCCCTCTCGATCTTGGGGAGCCACATCGTCTCGTTCTTTATCCTCCGGTAGGTCTCTCCGCCCTTCCCTATGACCATCCCGGGCTTCTGCGACTCTATGACTACCTTGCCGAGTTCCGGCTCGAAGTATATCTCCCTGATTCCCGCCTCCTCTGGGACGATTTTCCTGATCAGCTTCTTGGTCTTTTCCATGTCCAGCGTTATGGACAGGTCCGGACGTACTTCTATCCTTTTCTTCAGGGCAGAAACGATCTCCTTTATCACACTCTCGTTGTTCTGGAAAAAATCCTTGTTCTTGGTGTAAAGGATTATTTCAGGTCCCTCGAATTTGATCTCCGTAATGTCTACGTCCCTTGGTAAGGTCTTCTCTAGTTCCTTGAGTATATTACTCATTCTGATCTCCCGGTTGTGAAAACAAAGTCAATATGATTCCTATTCCAGCAGCTTTTTTACCTCTTCGTTGGAAATCTCGTGGAATCCGTTCCTGTCTATTACCACAAGGTCTATCCCTGATCCCCCGGATGCTATGTCCCTCTCCGTAGCTGCCTTTACTGCCCTGACGGCGAGCTTTTTAGCGGATTCCATATCCATTCCCTTCTTGAACTGGTTTTCAAGAACGCCAAGAGCCATCACCGAACCGGAACCCGTTGAAAAGTATTCCTTTTCTTCTATGACAGAACCGCTTGGGTCGAAGGAAAACAGCCTGGCCTCTTTGTCCATCCCGCCGATAAGCAGCTGCACGTAGTAGGGGAAGTATGATCTGCTGTAAAGTATGTTGGAAACCAGCGTCGCTACCGACTTGACCGGCATCTTCCTGTCTTCCTGCATCTCGTAAAGCTTGATCTCCGCCCTCATGTACCTTTCCAAGGCTTGCGCGTCACCGACGCTTCCGGCTATTGTCATGCCGAGCCTGTTCGTAAGCTTCACTATCTTCCTCGTGTGCTTGCTCGCGACAAGGTATCCCATCGTCGCTTTCCTCTCCGCAGCCAGTACCACACCCCCGGTGAACATTATTCCAAGCGTGGTAGTTCCTGTCTTCAGGTTCTCTATTTTTCTTTCGTTCATAATTAATCTCAGCCTCCGTTAAATCTCAAGAAGCCGTGTTTCTCGTTATCATTATGTTGATTTGATTTTATTTATATGCAACTGGTATTTAAAAAGATTGCGGTGATGCCCCCGCCGGGATTTGAACCCGGGTCATCGGCTTTCTCCGCGAATTTTTTCCCTCGATTTCGTTTTTCAAGGCTCGCTCGAGAGGCCGATATCCTTGGCCGGCTAGACTACAGGGGCAATTTTTGGAAATAAGCAGACCATGTCTGCTTCATACGTTGTTTGCGAAGGACTGCTTTATTCAATCAATGCAAGCAGTCATGCACCTACATTCGACTTATTGATATGACAGCTTATATTTTTATTCAAAGTTGTCTCTCGCTTTGCCGAATAAAATAATAAAAAGGTTTTTATATATAAATAACGAAAAGAACTAAGTAATAATATTAATTTAAGGTATTTTTATGACAGTGGTCAAGGTTATTGAGAAGTTAAAACTGAACAACGCCGTCCTGATCGAGGGTCTCCCGGGAGTCGGGAACATCGGAAGGGTGGCGGTCGGGTACCTGGTCGAGGAGATGGGTGCCAAGAAGTGCGCGGAACTGTATTCGAAATGGTTCTTCCCGTTCGTCATGCTTCACGACAATTACAAGATTCACCTTCTAAAGAACGAGTTCTATTACGTAAAGGCAAAGAAGAAGGGGCAGAGGGACATGATCTTCCTCGTGGGAGACTGCCAGTCCCTTAGTCCTCAGGGCCATTACGAGGTCTGCGAAAAGATCCTTGATTACGCCGAGGAGATCGGCGTAAAGGAAGTGATGACCATAGGCGGTCTTGCGACAGGCGATCTCGAAGGGAAGGAAAGGGTCATAGGCGCCGTCACCGACAAGGGCCTCATGAAGAAGTACGGGAGCCTGAAGATAGACTTCAAGGCCGGCGAGAAGGTCGGATACATAGTGGGGGCGGCGGGGCTGCTGCTCGGATTGTGGAAGGAGAGGGACAAGGACGGCATTTGTCTTTTAGGGCAGACGACCGGTTTCCCCATCGTCACCGATCCCAAGGCGGCAGAGAGCGTGCTCGCCACCGTTACAAAGATGCTCAACCTGGACATAGACATGACAAAACTGGAGAAGAAGGTAAAGGAGATGGAGAACTTCATAAAGAAGGTCGAGGCTCTCCAGAAACGCGCTCTCATGGACATAACCAAAAGCACCCAGCAGAAGGGGGCCAAGGGAGACGAGCAGCTTAGATACATAGGGTGAATGATATGATGGATAGAGAATACACGAGATACGAAAAGGCACGAATAGTCTCCACGAGGGCGCTTCAGATAGCCCAGGGAGCACCAGTTCTGGTGGATCTTCCGAAGGGAATGACCGATCCGCAGAAGATCGCGGAGATGGAATGGGAAAAGGGCGTTATTCCGATCGACATCAAAGAAAACAAAGAAAAAAAGTGCTGACTTATTTATTCTGGAAAATAATAGAATAAATTATGATAAGAAATGTCAAGCTTTATCCGGTTTATGATTCTACAGGAGAGATCACCATAAAGGTCAAGGTATGGACCATAAGGGGATCATTTTCGGCATGCGCCACCGCAGGCACGTCCAAGGGAGAGAACGAGGCGAAAAGCCTGAGGTACAACGAGGTCGTGAAGGTCTTCCCGAAGGTCCGCAATTCGCTGGTGGGGCTGGACGAGGCAGACTGGGTGACCATCGACAAGATCCTTCTCCAGCTGGACAATTCAAAGGATTTCCGCAACATAGGAGGCAATCTCGCTCTCGCCACGTCACTTGCAGTCGCGAGGGCGGCAAGCGAGGGGGAACTCTGGAGGCTCGAAGGACCTAAACCGAGGATGTCCTTCCCCTATCCGTTAGGCAACGTGATCGGCGGGGCGAAGCACGGCGGCCATTCCACGTGGCAGGAATTTCTGGTCATACCCCACAAAGCAAGAGACCCCGAGCATGCTACCAGGATGAACATGGAGATGTGGCACACGATAGGCGACGAGCTGAAAAGGAAGGGCATCCTTTCGGGGAAGAACATAGAAAACGCCTGGACATGCAAGCTGGACTGCGTAAAGACGCTCAGCTTCCTTTCTAACATAGTGGAGGACTGGGACGCCAAGATGGGGATAGATTTCGCGGCTTCCTCCTTCTGGGACGGGAAGAACTACGTCTACAACGACCTCGGGAGGAAGATCAGCCCGGAGGAGCATTTCGACACGGTCCTCCAGGTGGCCGAACAGTACAAGCTTTATTACATCGAAGACCCGTTCCATGAGAACGATTTCAAGAATTTCGCCGATCTGAAGCAGTGCCTTCCGAAAACGCTGGTGGCGGGCGACGACATTTTCTGCACGAACGCGGAAAGGCTGAAGAAGGGAATCATGAAGGGCTCGGCAAACGGGATAATAATCAAGCCAAACCAGATCGGAACCCTCTCACAGGCATTCCAGACCGCCGAACTGGCAAGGCAGAACAATATTTACACGATTGCGTCCCACAGGTCTAGGGAAACTTACGACGACTGGCTTTCCGACCTCTCATTGTTATGGAAAAGCCCGCTGATCAAGATAGGCAACATGGGGCCTGATACGATGAAGCACAACAGGCTGATAGAATTGTGGCACGACGTCCCGCACAACAGCATGGCCGATCTGCCGTGATTTCATTCGATAAGTTCGACCTGTTTCGGAGTTCTAACGTAATCCCCATTTCTTTCTGTGTGTACCCAAAAATTTGCACAGGGTGCAAAGCCTTTTTCTTTAATTGCCCGGATATAATAACTTCCAATCACCGTCCCTTCATCATTGTAAGGAGGTAACCTTCCGTTTATATTGAACCTGACCTTCACCGTTTCATCGCTCATATTATATCATCAATCAAAAATTTTATAATTGTATAACAGGCTTTCTTTCGGACACGGCGACTATCTCAAGCTCGGATTTTCTTCTTCTGGTCCGGTGCCCGTTTTCGGTATAAAACGGGACAGAAGTGTTATCACTCCCGTGTACCATGGACATATTGGACCCTGTGCCTATGACATATCCAGTTTTGATCTGATTATCATCCACATACCTGACATGGGTTGCATTCGCTTTAACTTCTTCCGTAATATCTATCTTCGAGCCTGACATATTGAACATAACAGGGAAAATTTAATAAAAGCAGTCTTTCCCAATCAACAGGCAGCTATATAGACATATATTTAAATATAATGGATAAATAATATGGATTACCACGCTTGATGGCGTACGTAATCGGTGTTTGTATTATGACAGTAAAGGAATTAAAGCCCGAAGAGAAGGACATGCTCACGAACAGGACTGAGTACCTGACATCCGGCGTGCACATAGGGATGAAACTCTGCACGAAGTACATGAAGAGGTTCATATACAAGGTCAGGGACGACGGTCTTTCTGTGTTCAACATACAGAAGGTAGACGAAAGGATAAGGGTGGCAGGCGATTTCGTTTCGAGATTCGACAAGATACTGGTCGTTTCGAGGAAGAACAACGGGATAAAGGCCATAGAAAAGTTCGCCGAGGTCATCGGCGGGACGGCCGTGAGCGGGAGGTTCAGCCCGGGAACGCTGACGAATCCATCTTTCAGGAAGTTCTACGAGCCTGACATCATAATTGTTGTCGATCCGCTGATAGACAGGCAGGCGGTTGAAGAGGCGAAGAGGAAGAGGATTCCGATTGTGGCCCTGTGCGACACATTCAACGACGGGGTCAATGTCGATTACGCGATTCCCATAAACAACAACGGGAAAAAGGCAATAGCACTTGTTTTCATGCTTCTTGCAAGAGAGATTCTCAAGAAAAAGAAAAAGATAACAAAAAACGAGGAATTCAAGTACACACTGAACGATTTCGGTGGTGAGTGATTTTCATGAACGTAAAATCCCAGAAACAGATTGCTGCAAAGATAATGAAGACCGGCATCTCCAGAGTCAGGGTCAGCAGCGAAAAGGAAGTCGAAGAGGCGATAACCAGGAACGACATCAGGACACTGATCACTAAGGGTGTCATATACAAGACGAGGAAGAAGGGGATAACCCGGATAGATGCCGAACACAAGAGGAAGCAGAAGAAAAAGGGCAGGAGAAAGGGAGAGGGGAAGAAAAAGGGTTCCTTTTACTCGAAGAAACCGAAGAAGACCATATGGATGGAGAAGATCCGTCCGCTGAGAAGGCTGCTCAGGGATTTGAGAGCGAAAGACAAGCTTGAGGAAGGAAACTACAGGAAATTATATTTAATGGCAAAGGGCGGATTCTTCAGGAACAAAAAGCATTTGCTTTACTACCTGAAGGATCACGAGCTGATGAAAGTGGCTGCCAAGCCCGCCACGAAGGAAGCCAGGCCGGCAGAGAAGCCTGAGATAAAGAAGGAAGAACCGAAAAAGGAAGTTAAGGCTGCAAAGAAGCCTGTTAAAAAGGCTGCGAAGAAGAATGTTAAAAAGAAGGTAGATAAGAATGAAAAGAAGTAGGACACTTGTTTTGCCTCACAGGAGGAAAAGGGAAGGGAAGACCGACTACAGGCAGAGACTGAAACTCCTGAAATCCGGAAAACCCAGGTTCGTCGTGAGGAGATCGTCCAACAACATAATCTGCCAGATAGTCAGCTACGAAACGAAGGGTGACAAGGTCGTGGTGACCTCGGATTCGAAGGAGCTTTCAAAGTACGGGTGGAAAGCGCACTGCGGAAACCTTCCTTCAGCCTACCTGACTGGACTGCTCTGCGGCGTAAAGGCAAAGGAGAAGGGAGTGAAGGAAGCGATACTCGACATGGGGCTTTATGCATCTACCCAGGGAAACAGGCTTTTTTCGGCACTGAAGGGAGCGATTGACGGTGGTATCAGCATACCGCATTCTGACGAGGTTCTTCCGAACCCCGAAAGGTTCTCAGGAGCGCACATAGCTAATTTTGCCCAGCTTCTAAAGAAGAACGAGCCGGAAAAATACAAGAAGGTCTTCTCAGCATACCTGAAAAACAACGTAGAACCTGAGAACATCCAGAAGATTTTCGAGGACGCAAAGAAAAAGATAAGTTCCGGTCCCGCCAAAAAAGCCGTGCCAAAAAAGCAGACAAAGGCTCATGCAAAGAAGTGATTTCTTATACCAATTAGACCCAAAAATATATCATGAAAGGTTCATTGCTGTTATTCCTGATGCTCTGGCTGTTCTGGAGCCTGCTTACCGGATTCGACCCGGAGGAGATGATAGCGGGAAGCGTCGTATCGGCTGTCATATCCATAGTGGTTGGATACGGATTCCTGAGGGAGCACAAGGCGAAATACGTCAAAGGGTTCCTTTTCTTCATGATTTACATACCTTATTATCTTTACCAGGAACTGGTTTCTCACGCACAGGTGATATTTTCCGTGATAACGGGCAGGATCAGCCCCGGGATTTTCGAGGTGTCACATTCCCACACGCATGAATGGGGAATCACCATGCTCTCCAATTCGATAACGATGACGCCGGGAACTCTCACCCTCGAAGCTGAACCGGAGAAGCTTTACATCCACTGCCTCAATTCGCCGAAGGACAAGAACCAGATAACGAAAAAATTCGAAAGGTTGCTGAAAAGGGTGTGGGACTGACATGTACGAGATAACCATAATGCTGCTTGCCGTCGCCGCTTTCATATCCGCTGTCAGGCTTTTTTTAGGACCTACGTTGTCTGACAGGGTGATATCGATAGACGCGATAAGCTCCATAGTTGTCGCGGCAATAGTCCTGATATCGATGGTTTTCTCGAATCGCATGCTTATCGATATAGCAATAGTATACGCTATGCTGTCGTTCGTCGGAACGCTCGCGATATCAAAATATATAATGGGGAAGAAGATGTCGGAGGCCTGAAATGATAGGAAACATAATCATGGTCATCGGGGGGCTGATTTCTGTAATAGGTTCTCTGGGGCTGATAAGGTTCCCCGACGTATATTCCAGGTCCCATGCCCAGACAGTCATTAACGTCGGAGGGGTGTGTCTTATTCTTTTTGGCGCGATGATAGACCAGATGGAAATGTTATTCTCTGTCAGGATGGTATTCCTGATCATATTAATCTTCATAACATCCCCCGTGGGAACCCATTCGATCACTAAGGCAGCCTACATTTCCGGCGTAAAGCCGGAAGTAAAGACTGACGAATGGAAGGGGAAGAAGGTTAAAAATAATAAAGCCAAATAAGATTCTATTAAAACGAGGTGAATGATGTTTGGTTTCCTCAAGAAAAAACTATCCGAATCTGTGGAGAAGCTCACGGAGAAGGTGAAGGTTCCGAAGGATGACTTGGAATTAAAGGAAAAGCCATCTGTCGCTGCTTCGAAGGATGACTTGGAATTAAAGGAAAAGCCATCTGTCGTCGCTGCGGAGAAAAAGGCAGCGAAAGCTCCGAAAGCGGTCAAACCGGCAAAAAAGCCCGAACCGGAGGAAGCCAGAAAGGAAGAACCGGAAGGGAAGAAAAAGATTGAGAAGAAACCTGAACCGGAAAGGGAAATCAAACCCAGGAAAGAGCCAGCGAAGGTTGTTCCTGAAAAGCCGAAAGAGGAAACCAGGCCTGAAGAAAAACCAGAGATCAGCAAAAAGGAGCCAGCGGAAACCCAGGAACCGGAGGAGAAGAAGGGATTCCTATCGAGATTTAGGAAGAAAGTGGAAGAGGTTGTCAAGGAAGAACCAAAGCCTGAACCCAAAGCGGAAGTTCCCGAAGAGCCGGGGGAGAAGAAGACAGGTTTCAGGGAAAGGATAAGCGGAAGGGTACTGGAGAGGAAGATCACGGAAAAGGACATCGACTCGCTTTTCGACGAGATGGAGCTTGGCCTGATGGAGGCTAACGTCGCTCTCGAGGTCGTGGATTTCCTCAAGAAAAGGATGAAAGACCATCTCATCCAGCATCAGGTAAAAAGAGGAAGCACTGAGGAAATGATCAGGAACACCTTCGAAACCGTTCTAAAGGAGATATTTGACCAGGGTAAGATAGACCTGGAAGGGATGCTCAGGAAAAAGAAGCCGCTTTGCCTGGTATTCCTGGGGTTCAACGGTTCGGGGAAGACTACATCCATCGCAAAGCTTGCCAAATATCTCACGAAAAACAGTCACAAAGTCGTTATGGCCGCTGGGGACACGTTCCGCGCGGCGGCAATAGACCAGCTTGAAACCCATGCCAAAAGGCTGGGTGTTAGGATGGTAAAACATGATTACGGAGCGGATTCCGCAGCCGTGGTTTTCGACGCTGTAAAGCACGCCACTTCCAAGGGGATTGATTTCGTCCTTGCGGACACCGCCGGAAGGTCCCACCAAGACAAGAACCTTATGGACGAGCTGAAGAAGGTGATCAGGGTGAACAAGCCCGATCTGAAGATCATGGTCATTGATTCCCTGACAGGGAACGATGTCGTTGAGCAGGCAAAGCAGTTCGACGAGGCCGTGGGGGTGGACTGCATGGTTTTCACGAAGGTCGATGTCAACCAGAAGGGAGGATCGCTTCTCTCGGCCTGCCACGTCATAAAGAAGCCCATCCTCTTCATAGGAACCGGGCAGAAATATGAAGATATAGAATTGTTCGACCCGGAGAAGTTCGTTAAGGATTTAATGTCGGAATAAAAAAGGAAAGAGGGTTCCCCTCAGACTATCGGATAATGATTTATCGGCTTCTGGCGCACCTTTGTTTCTGTGTTTTCTCCAACGAGAGTGTCTATTCTTGAGATTATCCCGTTCAGCCGTATAAGAGGTTCCCTTTCCCTGGTTCTGACGCCGTATATCTCCAGCCTCGGCATCTCTATGGCGCTTTCTATGAGCGTAAGGTCTCCTCCGTTTTCAGTCTTTCTTTTAGGTGGTTTTTTATCCAGCCCTCCTATTACCTTTCCCCAGCTGGTGCTGTTGAAAGGAACGCTCTTCACGTGGAAGATGTGATCACCGAGTCTCCTGTACATGTTTTCCGTCTGCTGCGGCGGGTTTTCATCGCTGAATCCAGTCATTCCGATGAGATCGTTTTCGAAGGCAGAGATGAAGCATCCGTAACTTTCGCTGAGTTTTAGCGCCTCAAGGTACCTCTGCACGTTACCTTCGTTCAGCTCGGAAATGTCCATCCCGAGGGGAACAACCATTGAAAACACATCCTCTGGAAGATCAGGTTTTCCGGCTATGCTGATACTGACCCCCTTCGAAAGGCTCTGTTCCTTCGTGTCCCGTATCTTCGAAAGCACGTTACCCAGAGATATGTAGGGCTCACCGTCTATCGTTATTATCCCGACGGGCCTTTCGCCTGCAGAGTACGAACCTAGCTTTGTCCTTAGGAAGCCGTCCACTTCGCTGAACACTTCCTTGTATCCGGGCCTCTTCGTCGTGGGGGTTACGGTTATCTGGAAACCGTAGTCTCCTACCAGCTTCTCTATCTCCCTTTTAGAACCGGGCATGTTATCTTCGCTGAAGCCTATTGAATCCTTCAGCGACTGCTCGAAGGGACCTATGACCTCGTTGTATATGAACGCTGACCTCTGCCCGGCCATATAATAGGTATCAGCATTCTTCCCGTCCAGACCGGTATATTCCGGTAACGCATCAACAGATATCGGGGTAATATCCATGATAACACCTCCTATGAATTTTTGATTTAGATTTGGCAAGCGGGGTATGTCAAACTCTCATCCCCCATTGGGGGTAGAAAATGATAATTTTTTAAGCATGGAAAACATAGCCATTCCATGGAAATCGATATCGCGCTTAGAAGAATAGGCCTGACTGATGGCGAGATAAGGGTTTATTCGGCACTTTTCGATCTGGGAGAAACAACCACCGGAAGAATCGTTAAGAATTCCGGCGTTTCAAGCTCGAAGGTGTATCCCATACTGGACAGGCTGATCGGGAAGGGCCTGGTCAGTTACATCAGGAAGGGCAAAATCAGGCATTACAAAACCACTTCCCCGAACAAGATACTCGAGATGCTGGAAAAAAGGAAGAGAAAAATAGAGGAGCAGAAGGAGGAAATCAGCAGGATCCTTCCTCTCCTGATAGCCAGGGAGAACAAGAAAAAATCCAGGAACGAGGCATCCGTTTACGAGGGGCATAAAGCGGTAAAGACATACTACAAAAACCTCCTGATGGAATCGAGAAAAGGGGACGAGAGGCTTGTTTTCGGCGCGAGAACCGGTTATCCCATCGCCAAAGGGGCGCAGTATTTCTTCCAGTCGTTCCACAATTCATGCGTGAAGAATGGGATGAAAAAGAAGATGATATTCAACGAGGACCTTAGGGGGAAGAAATCCGTCGAATTCTTCAGGCAT
This sequence comes from Candidatus Aenigmatarchaeota archaeon, assembly GCA_016932215.1. Taxonomy (GTDB): domain Archaea; phylum Aenigmatarchaeota; class Aenigmatarchaeia; order QMZP01; family QMZT01; genus JAFGDH01. The sequence continues at coordinate 18,717 of JAFGDH010000026.1, forward strand.
TCACCGGGAACCGAGGTAAGGTTCCTTCCGCACGTCACCATTTCCAGCATAGGCGTGATGAGGGACGGTATAGACATGCTGATATGGACAAAGGACACCGCCCTCCTCTTCGTGATAAACAGCTCGGAAGTCGCCAGGACTTTCAGGAATTATTTCGGGATATTGTGGAAGATAGCCAGGAAATGATCACTTCCAGAACCTTTTCGTTCTCGCGAACCTCTTCTCCTCGTCCAGTATCGCTCTAAGTAGATCGTCTTCCTTTACGTTTTTCCTGAGTATCCTCGCGGCCGTCTTCGGCCCGACGCCCCTACCAGCGAGTGCGAGAATGGCATCCTTCCCGTGGTGGAGTATCATGGATGCAGAATCCATCATCATCATATAGTGCTTCTTTTCCTCTTTTTCCAGTTCTTCGCCCCTGATGGTCTTCCTGACCATCCTGCTCGCTTCCCTCACGTATTTTTGAGGAGCATATCCTATCAGTTTCGCGGCGCAGTGCCTGCATTTTATTTCGTCAGGAACGTTTTCGATGGAATATGAAGAAAATATCTCGCCGCAGTTCATGCACACCAGTCCCATCTTTGTGCTCATGAGGCGTTTCCTGAAAAGACCGAATATCTCGCTTTCCGGCTTTTCGGGAGCCACTATCTCGAACTTCCTGGACAGTCCTGCCTCTCCCAGAGGGGACAAACCAGGCATGGTCTTTATCTTTATCTTCCCGGAATCTATCATCCCCAGTACCTCTTTCGATTTAGAGACATCCAGCTTCTCCTGGAATATCTCGTGCAGCGCCTCCAGGTATGGCGGCTGCTTGAAATATACGTCTATTATCTTCCTGAAGTACGCCTTCCCGTAGTCCGCATGCCTCGCTATCATCCCAAGCCTCTGGGAGACATGGATGAACCTCCAGGTGAATATCTCCTCGTTCGGGAGGGAAATCTCCAGCAGACCCTGAATCTCGCCGGGTCCGATTCCAATGAAGGTATTGACCACCTCCTTATACTGGTATCCGGGGACCTTTATCATGATCCTGTAAGGGTCGGTCTGCAGGCCCACCGATCCTATCTTGTTCGTGAGGAGCATGGCCAGAACCCTTCCTATGGTCTCGTTGACCAGCGAACCGAAATGCGTGTGAAGGATGACGTGATCCTCCCGGTATTCTGCCAGTATCTTCTGGTGATCGGGGACCACTCCGAACTGAACCTGTCTCTCTATTGTGTTGTACATCTTCAGCGCGACGTCAGAAGTGACCGGATAATCCTCCGTTATTTTCCTGATTATGGCCTTCTGCGGAATATTCGAAATGATCATGTCTCCAATCTCCTTCCTGAGCTTTCCTACACCCTGGGCGACATCGAAAGGAACGGGAATGAGTTCACCTTCCCATGCGGGTATGGCCGCCTGTATGTTGCTTTCCGGTTCCACTTTTATGTCCCTCTCTCCGATGTCTATTATCTTCCATGACTGCCCTTTCACGATGAAAGACGTTCCGGGAACCCCGTGTAATGCAATGAATTCCGCGTCCAGCGTTCCTACCGGCTTGTTTGTGACTATGTCAATGATCCTGTAGTTCTTGACGTCAGGTATCGTGGAGAGGTTCTGGTAGTAGTATATCCAGGAGTTCTTCCTCCTTCTGAGCGGGACGTAGTCGTCGAACTTCGATCCAACCCAGAGAAAACCAAGCTTCTGCATTAACCTTGCAACGTTTATGAATTCGTCTTTCGTAAGATCTTTGAATGGAATAGCTTTCTTTATTATCTTGTATGCTTTGTCCAGAGGTATGTTATATTCTTCCAGGGATAATCCGACTATCTGGTGACCGAGTACGTCCAGGGATTTGCCGTAAATATCCGTTTTCTCTATCTTTCTTTCCTTCCCCAGTTTAGCGATTATCGTGCTCTCAAAACAATCCTCGCTGTCCGTTGATATGATCGTACCGTTGGATTCCATCGTTATCTTGTGTCCTGCCCGCCCGACCCTCTGAAGGAGCTTGGAAACCTGTCTGGGCGACATGTACTGAAGAACAAGATTGATGGACCCTATATCTATCCCCAATTCCAGGGAACTGGTACAAACAAGTGATTTAAGCTTCTGTTTCTTGAAATTGTCTTCCGCCTCTATCCTGACTTGTTTGGAAAGGGAGGAATGGTGGGTTTCGACGGAAAGTTCTTTGTCCATCGCCTTGAGACGGGATGAAAGGACTTCCGCGAATTGTCTTGTATTGGTGAACGTAAGAACGCTGTCGTTCTTTTTTATAAGATCGTTTATTCTCCTCAGACGAGCAACTGTTTCTGTTGGTACGAATATATTCTCGGAAACATTCTTGTCGTTGCTCACTGGTCTGGGAGATTCTACCTTTATGTCAACCTTTTTCCTTTCTTCCGCGTTTATTATTCTGCATTTTTCCCCGGCAGTTATGAATTCAGCCACATTTTCCGGAGAACCGACCGTAGCGGAAAGCCCTACTATCTGTATTTTATGTTTTTTGTGTGGATGAATGAGATTCTTGAGCCTTTCCAGTCCAACGGAAAGCTGAACGCCCCTTTTACTGCTCACCAGCTCATGAACCTCGTCGATCACGATCCATCTCACATTCCTAAGATGCTCCCTCATCTTGCTTCCGACCAACATAGCCTGGAGGGTTTCGGGAGTCGTAATGAACATGTCAGCAGGGTTGGCTGCCTGCATTGATCTCTCGTACTGGGACGTATCACCGTGACGGACGGAAACATCGAAATCCAGCTTCTTCGACCACCACATTATCCTCTTGAGAAGGTCCCTGTTCAGTGACTTCAGGGGGGTAATGTAAAGGATGGAAATGGGGCTGAGCTCGCTTTTTTTGCGGTCTTTAACGAACTCGTCAAAAACCGGGAAAAGCACGCTTTCCGTCTTTCCGACACCGGTCGGAGCAATCAGCAGCGTATTCTCGCCTTTAATGATTGGAGGTATACCCTGACTCTGGATGGAAGTTGGCTTATCGAAACCCCTCTCCCTGATCGCATCATGCAGCTCCTTCGAAAATAATTTCCATACCATTATAACACGTCCAAAACGCGGGATATAGCTTCGTACCTTCGGCGCTATATATAGGTAGAAGGAGTTTAATAAGTAACATGGTCCAACAACGGAAGACCTTCATGACAATAATATATTGAAGGTCCAACTGGGGAAAAAACTCCATTTTCACTTCTTCCGTATTGAAACAAATATAATACCGAATCAGAATAAAGTCCATTGAATGCGGTTATAACAAGCGAATCGGTTCCTTCTGGTCTTGATGAATGATCGATAAGAGCAATCCTTTGCCTGTCCCTTTTTAACGCATGCTTCATTCCGGTAAATGATCTGTGCATCTTTGTATAATCGGTTGTAATTGTTAACATGAATAATAGATATCAGAAAATAATTTAAGGTCACTTAACCTCAAGCAGGTCTGACTTCGTTATGATTCCCCTGGTATTTCCGTTCTCCTCGACAAGGATAGCCGGGTGGAAATCCAGAAGCTGCGTCAGGATTTCGATGGGATCGTTCACGTTGACTGTGGGGAACGGCTTGTCCATTATGTCCCGTACCTTCAGCGTCCTGAGATTGCGGTGGACGTTATGTATGAGCGTGTGCTCGCGTATGCTACCTGTCTGCGTTTTCCCCTTCATGACTGGCATCTGTGAAATGCCAGATGATTTCATCACGGCGATGATCTTAGGCAGCGGGTCGTCGGGCCTTGCCGGGATTATGTGATCGTTCATGATCTCCCCGCAGAGTATCGCCCGCTTGTTCTTGCTGAGAACGAACATTATCCTGTTCACCGTCGAAAGCCTCGGATCCACCCTGCTGTTCTCTATCTTGGCCACGTGGGCCTGCGAGACGCCGGCCAGCTTCGCCAGCTCGGTCTGGGAGATGCCTGCCTCTATCCTCATCTTCTTGATCATTTCCCCTGTTATCATAATATTCTCCACAGTTATAATTTTGTCCAATAATATATAAATACTTATATATATGATCCTGACCAATTCTGAGTATTATATGTAACAGAAGTTGGGAGGTTTTTACTATGGCCATGCTGGATGAAAACGAACTCGAGCAAAAGGCTCACAGGGAAAAGATTCTGCTCACTTCAGAATCGGTAACCGCAGGGCATCCTGACAAGATGTGCGACTGCATAAGCGACGCGGTCCTGGATGCCATTTACGCAAAGGACCCGAACGCGAGGGTCGCATGCGAGTGCGGAACGAAAAACGGAGGGGTGATGGTTTTTGGCGAGATAACGACGGATGCTTATGTTGATATCACGACGATCGTTAGGGAGACCATCCGTGACATCGGATACACCAGGGCGGAATACGGCATCGAATATGAAACGTGCACCGTATGGACCCAGATAACGGAGCAGTCCCCCGACATATCGCAGGGGGTTTCCGAGGGAAAGGGGTTATACAAGGAGCAGGGAGCAGGGGACCAGGGAATGATGTTCGGGTACGCATGTGACGAGTGCCCGGAATTAATGCCGCTTACGATCGTTCTTGCGCACAAGCTCTGCATGAAGCTGAGGGAGGTAAGGGAGCAGAAGGTCATTCCTTATCTCCGGCCTGACGGAAAGAGCCAGGTAACCGTCGAATATGATAACGAAGGGAAGCCTCTCAGGGTAGACGCCGTAGTCGTTTCTTCGCAGCACGACGAAGGGGTAGAGCACGAAACTATAGAGAAGGACATAATAGAGAAGGTGATAAAGCCGGTCTGCGGGAAGTGGGTAGACGGCGAAACGAGTTTCTACGTCAATCCTACAGGCGCTTTCGTGCGCGGGGGCCCTTACGCGGACGCCGGGCTGACCGGAAGGAAAATAATAGTGGACACGTACGGTGGCATAGGAAGGCACGGAGGCGGAGCTTTCTCCGGAAAGGACCCGTCGAAGGTGGACAGGTCCGCTGCCTACATGGCAAGATACATCGCAAAGAACATCGTTTCCGCAGGCCTTGCCAGGAAATGCGAGATACAGCTTGCCTACGCGATAGGATACCCGAACCCGGTTTCCGTCAATGTGAACACGTTCGGGACAGGTAAGGTGCCGGACGAAAAGATAATTCATCTGGTCAGGAAGTCGTTCCCCCTTACGCCGTCGGGGATAATAAAGCACCTCGATCTCAGAAGGCCCATATACAGGAAGACCGCTTCATTCGGCCATTTCGGAAGGAACGAACCGGAATTCACGTGGGAGAAGACGGACAAGACAGACGATCTTCGGAAAGAAGCAGGGATTTAACCCAAGAACCGATCCCCTTCTATTTTTCTTTTTTATTCGGTCGGACAAGATATTAATATGAAGACCGGCCTGAAAGTTCTTCTTTTCGCGGAAGCCTGTTTCACGATAGCGGCCGGTATGCTGGGCCCCATATACGCGGTTTTCGTGGAGGAGATAGGCGGCAACATACTGGACGCCAGTTCAGCATGGGCCGTTTTCATGCTAACCATGGGGATAATAGTGTTCCTTATCGGTAGATGGGAAGACAAACTGAGACACAAGGAAAGGATGGTGATAATAGGTTACGTCATAAGGGCCATCGGCTACCTGGGGTACGTTTTCGTTTACAACCAGCCCGCCCTGCTGGCTGTCCAGATAATACTAGGGATAGGCGGGGCGCTGAACATCCCGGCCTACGATTCAATGTACACCAAATTCCTGGACAAGGGGAAAGAGGCTTCGGAATGGGCAGACTGGGAGGCGATGTACTACATAATGACCGCCTTTGCTGCGATATTCGGGGGGATCGTGGCCTCTGTTTTTGGGTTCCGGGCGCTGTTCCTGATAATGTTCATATTCTCGCTGATAGGGATGGCATCCTCGATCAAGCTGATGTACCTCTACAGGAAGGTCCTCGGGATTTTCAAAATATCGGCGTGAACTTTTTATTGTATCATCTTCTATACAAGTAATATGGACAAGAAGATTCTGGAAAGCTACAAGAAGGCCGGAAAGATAAATTCCCAGGTGAGGGAAGAGGTTCTGAAAATGGTCAGACCCGGCATGAAGATACTGGATCTGGCCGAGTTCATAGAGAAGAGGATAGAGGAGATCGGAGGCAAGCCTGCGTTCCCGGTTAACATAGGGATAAACGAAGTGACTGCTCATTACACCCCTTCAGCCAGCGACAAGACAGAAATAAAGAAAGGAGATCTCGTAAAGATAGACGTTGGGGTTCATGTTGACGGTTACGTTGCCGATCACGCCTTTACGTACTGCTCGGAAAAGAACGGCATGATTGAGGTGGCGGAAAAGGCGCTGGAGGCCGGCATAAGTGTGATAAAGCCCGGTGTCAGGGTGACCGAAATAAGCAAAGCCATCAACGGGGTGGTGGAAAAGGCAGGCCTGGGTGTAGTGATAAACCTGACGGGACACGGGCTGGAGCAGTACGTGATACACGGCCCGCCCAAGATACCGAACGTTGGCAACGATTCCGGCGAAATCCTAGACGAGGGGATGGTCGTGGCTATTGAGCCGTTCGTCCTCGAGAGCAACGGAATCGTCAAAGACTCGGAGCCGGTCGAGATATTTTCGTTCATGCAGACAAGGCCCGTTCGTCTGCCGGAAGCAAGGAAGATACTGGATATGGCGGGAAACGAATATAACGGTCTCCCTTTCTGCAAGAGGTGGATGGTCAAGAAGGGATTCTCTCCTTTCAAGACGTCATTCGCGCTGAAGCAGCTGGAAACGGTCGATGCGATGAAGGGATATCCTGTCCTGAAGGAGAGCAGGGGGAAGCCCGTGGCGCAGGCGGAACATACTGTTATAGTAGGCAATCCATCTGTAGTAACCACGAGATGATATTATGGAACTGACAGGTCTGTGCACCATATGCAAAGGCGTCGCAAAGCCTGCGTTTTCATGTCATCTTTGCGGAGCGATAGTCTGTTCCGGGTGTTTTGACCGCGGAACTGGATTGTGTCTGAACTGCAAAACAAGGGGCAAACAGTTATAAGGATTGCAACAAGATATTTCTATAGCTGCCGAGGTGGCGGAACGGCAACGCGCTAGCCTGGAATCATCCCAGGAAGCTAGTCCCCTTACGGGGTTCAGGGTTCGAATCCCTGCTTCGGCGTATTTTAAATTTCAGGGCAATTATGGTTATGAGCGAAAATATGATCACCCTGCCTGAGCCTCTGTTCTCCCTGGTAGGCGAGATTGAAAGGGGAGCGCTGACGAATTTCTACGGACCTCCCGGCGTGGGAAAGACCAACGTCTGCATTCTGGCAGCCCTCGAATGCATCAGGAACAACGGGAGGGTGCTTTACATCGATACGGAAGGCGGGCTCTCGACTGAAAGGATAAAGCAGCTCACAAAGGACGAGGACATATTCAAGAAAATAATACTGATGGAACCGAAGGACTTCAAGGACCAGAGCAAACTGATACGCTCGCTTGGAGACGAGATACCTGACATGATAATACTGGATTCCGCCGTAGCGCTGTATCGGCTGGAATGCGCCGACCCGACCAAGGAGGCGCTGGAGGTTAACAAGGAACTTTCCGTGCAGCTTTCCATCCTCTCCAACATAGCGAGGAAGAAAAACATCCCCGTGGTCATAACCTCGCACCTTTACAAAAAAAGGGATTCCGGGGAGAATCACATAATAGGCGGGGATTCGATAAAATACTGGTCGAAATCGATCGTACTTATCGAGCACACCGGAAAGATGAGCGAGAGGAAGGCTTCGATAGTAAAGCACCGCTCTATAGCGGAAGGCAAATCGGTAAAATTCATGCTTGTCGAAGACGGGATAAAGCCTTCAGGCTTCAAGATATTCTAGAATCAGTCCCTTTTATCGAGTTTTTTGTCCACGTGGACGTAAGTAACCTTTGCTATATCTATTCCCTTGGCCTCAAGCTTGTCTACGAATTCCTTCGGCTTGATCTTAGTGGCGAAACCGCAGCGGACGCAGAGCTTCCACGGTCTCCTTCCCCACTGTTTGACATCAACGAAATAGAGGCCGCAATTCGGGCATTTCTTTGATGTCGCCTTGGTCTCTCCTCTTTGAGGAAGAGGGAAGCCGTTATTGCATTCGGGATAATTGGTGCATCCCACGAACTTCTTCCCGGTGGTCTTGGAGTGGATTATCCTCAGCTCACCGCTGCATTTATCGCATTTACCAACATATGTAATCGATTTTTCGAACTCCTGGACCCCCTTCTTGAGCTCGTTGCCTATATGCTTCTCCCTTTCCTTGAAATGATCGAGTATCTTCCCCAGTTCCGTTTCGGCCTCCTTCACGACGTCCTCCCAGTTCCTTTTACCGTTGCTTATCTCCTCCATGTAATCCTCGAACCTGTTGGTAAGGTCCACGGAGATAATTTCAGGGCAGTTCTTTTCCAGAGCTTTTATCACGGCAGAACCGAGAGCTGTCACCTGTATCGAATTCTCGCGAATATAATCTCTCTCGTAAAGCGTGTGAAGTATCTGAGCCCGTGTTGCCTTGGTCCCGAGATTAAGATCCTCCATGACCTTCAGAACGCTTGCCTGACTGTATCTATTGGGCGGAGTGGTTTCCTTGCTTTCCATGTTTATCTTCGGGTTCTTTATTTTGTCTCCCTTCTCCATTTTCGGAAGCGACTGTTCGCTGAATCTTGCATATTTTCCGTAGAACTCTATCCAGTTCGGAACTATGGTTCGGTTCCCGGATGTCTTGAATTTCTCCCCGTTAACATCAATCTTTACCTTTATCTGTTCCCTCACGGCAGCCTCACTGAACACGGAAAGGAATCTCCTGACTATTAGATCGTAAAGCTTCTTCTGGTACGCACTGATCTTTCCGGGCTTGTTGCCTGTCGGAAATATGGACGGGTGTGCGGGGTCTTCCTTGTTGCCCTCGTTCGGCTTCAGTCCGGGCTTCCCGAGAAGCTTCTTGCAAAGATCACTGTATTCGTCCTGTTTTGAAAGGTTTTCTATTATACCCCTCAGGCCGAGCTTGGCCGGGAGCTTCTGACTCGATGTCCTCGGGTATGAAATGAGCGCGGCCTCGTAAAGCCCCTGCGCGATTTCCAGCGTCATCTTCGGCGAATACCCGAACAGAGAATAAGAATCCCTTTGCATGGTTGTCAGATCGAACGGGAATGGGGGGAATTGCTTGTGCTGGGAGACTTCGACGGATTCCACAACCCCGTCCTTGCCCTCGCATTTTCTGAAAGCATTGTTTGCCTTGCTCTTTTCCCAGAACTTGTCCTCCACGTGGACGGCATCTATCTTCTTTCCGGAAATCTCTCCCACAAAATCGATTTCCCAGTAAGGCTTGGGGACGAACTTCTCTATTTCCCTTTCCCTGTCAAACATTATCTTTAGGGTTGGTCCCTGCACCCTACCCGTGGAAAGGGTCCAGTATCCTCCGACGTGTTCCAGCCCGAGCGTCAGCGCACGGGAAAGGTTTATTCCCCACAGGAAGTCCATCTTATGCCTTGCCAGTCCCGCTTCGAGCATCGGGAACGTGAGGTGAGGGGAAGCGTTATCGAATGCCTCCTCCAGATCCGATTTGGTAAGCGTGGAGAACTTCATCCTTTTAGCGTCTTCCTTCCCGACTATGTGCTTGAGAATGTTGTAGAATATGACCTCTCCCTCGATGTCGAAGTCTGTCGCGCTGTAAAATTCCTTAGCATCCTTAGCGAGGGTCTTGATGTTGTCGAAATATGCCTTTGTGAATTTGCCGCCCCTGCTTGCCTCGAAAACCGGTTTCCACACTGTATCGAAAACAGGATAGTTCCACTTTGCTTCCTTTTTCTGGGAGGTCAGAACAAACAAATGACCAACAGCGGGGACGACCTTGTACTCCTTGCCCTTGCGGGTGAATTCGAACCAGTAGGTCTTTCCCTTCTTTATGGTCTTTGGCTTTCCATCAGCCAGAGAAAATGCCACCCTCTTGGCGGCGTTCGGTTTTTCCGTTATGATCAGTGAGTACATATTTAACAAATTAAACAGCCGCAGGTTTATATATCTATTGGATTGGTGGCTCAGCGTCTATTGATTTATTATATTATATAC
>JAFGDH010000027.1 GCA_016932215.1 Candidatus Aenigmatarchaeota archaeon
TGGAGCTGCACCGCATCTATCTGATCACCCTCCCCAAGAGGGAAGTGAAGGAGATAAAAGTATGATTTTAGTTTGATGACTTGCATTTTAATAAAAAGTCATCATTCCCTAGTTTCGTCCCACCAAATCTTTATATATGATAGAATCACTGTTTCTAAGTGATTAAGATGAAGGGTGAATACGTTCATCGGTGATGTAGTTCATTTCCGAAAAGTATAGCCCTGAGACTGTTTCTTTGAAAAACAATAAAAAGAGAATTCTCAGGATCGATTCTAAAGGTCGTATTTCGATACCGTCAGATATTCGAAGAAGTTTCGGTCTAGACGAAGGTATGGAGGTTGAACTGGTTTTTGATTTAAGCAAAAATTATCTGATCCTGGGGTTTTCAAAGGAGGTAGATTTGGATGAAAGGTGATTCAGTTCATCGAAGGTCTGAAGGAAATCCCGTTCGTGGAAAGCGTTTCGGGATCAGGAGAAGAAGGATATAATTCATACTACGGCATGAACGTTAGCCCTAAAATTACGAAGGAACCGGTTGATCAGCTAGACGGTTTTATTGTTGCCAAATATCTTCAGAAAGAGACCGGTTCTAAATTTTACCCGTTTATAGCGGGAGTATACGGAGCGCTGAATTCAAAAAACCCGAAACAGGCTGCTGAAACAGCGAGGAGCAAGTCCCTGGCCGACATGAAAAAGAGAGAACTTCTCAGGAATGTTATGTCAAATATGGGACTTGACGGGAAAGTTTACGTGACGTATGACCTGTGGGATGATGAATTCTATTGGGAAATATTCAGGGAAATAGCCAGAAGCTTGGAACCATTCGAGATACAAGAAAGAGTCCCTAATTCTGGAAAGGGAATGAGAATGAACGAATATCCGTTAAGAACATTGGGCAAAATGCAAAGCGTAATAAAGAACGGTTTTTTGGATGAATGGTTCTCTTCCGGGCTGTATATACCTGCGGAAGTTACTGAAGCCGTCTGGTTCAAGGAAAGGAAGGGTGTGAATTTCAAAATCGGTCCCATGGAATCGGAAAGCATATATGACGACATAATATCGGAAAACGGGATCGGTATAATTGGACTTGAACAGCCTGAATACATGGCCAAAGCAACATCTGACGGGAATGGAGGAATAGTTCCCGCACAAGTAAGGAAGACCGTTCCTTACATAGGGAAATCGGGGCAGAACAGGGTATTTTTTTCTGATAATATTGCTGACATCGCAATATTCAGAATGCTTGATGGGGACCCTTCATTTCAGAGGGCAGTCACCCTGGCTGAGTGTTATGGGGCGATCTCTGGAAAAGGGAAGAGCTCGAAATCTTATCCGGAGAAGGTATACGAATTGGTAAAGTTGGGAGGTGGTGGATTATGAAAAAAATTGGGATTATTGGAGGAATGGGGCCGGAATCCACGGTAATGTTCTATAATGAAATAATAAGAATATTCCAGAAAAAATACGGAGCTAAATACGATTCGGACTATCCGGAGATGTGGATATGCAATCTCCCAATACCGGACATAGTGGAAGGTGTTACGGAAAACGAGACCATTAAAAAAATGCTGTCCGGAACTGCCAAAAAACTGGAAGTACTGGGAGTGAATTTCATAGCGGTTCCGTGCAACACCGTAAACATATTTTTTGATTCAGTTCAGGGAGCCGTTTCCATCCCGGTTCTAAACATAATAGAGGAATCCGCAAAGAAAGCGAATTCTTCTGGTTGTAAGAAGGTAGGTTTGCTGGCGACGGAAACGTTGATAAAAAGCGGATTATACGAAAAATATCTGGAAAAATATGGAATAGGGATCGTAATACCAAACGAAACCGAAAGAAAAGAAATTTCGAGAACCATAATGAACATACTTAACGGAAAAAAAGAACCATATGACAGGCAAAAAATACTGAAAATATCCAAAAGGTTTGCGGAAGAGGGTGTGGAATGCATTATACTCGGATGTACGGATTTGCCTGCCCTTGTAAAAGAGGAGGATTTCGGGATGAAAACACTTGATACGATAAAAATACTCGCGGAGGCATCGGTAAATATGGCTGTACGCTAAGATGGAAATTAAAATAACAGGTAAAACAATATTAAAGTGATAACATGGCAGAAGTCAAGCTAATGAACGCGAAGGGGGTGAGAGATTTCCTCCCGGAAGAGAAGATTCCCAGGCAGAGGATAGTGGATACACTGAAAGGGATATTCGAGATGTATGGCTTCTCACCCATCGAGACACCATCGATTGAGCGACTGGACGTTCTCGCGGCGAAATTCGCGGGCGGCGAGGAGATTCTGAAGGAGATATTCAAGTTCAATGACCAAGGCGACCGTAAGCTCGGACTGATATATGATCTTACCGTTCCCATGTGCAAGGTGGTGGGAATGAACCCGAACCTTCCGAGACCCTTCCGCAGGTATCAGATCCAGCCGGTCTGGAGGGACGGTCCCATAAAGCTGGGCCGTTATCGTGAATTCCTGCAATGCGACGTCGACATCGTTGGAGTGAAATCCATGGTGGCGGACGCGGAAATACTTTCCATCGTCGACCGCGCCTTCAGGGGAATGAAGATGGATTTCGTGATCAGGGTCAATAACCGGAAGCTCCTTAACGGGATAATGGATTACGCCGGGTTCGGGGAGTACAAGATGAAGGCAATACTGGCGATAGACAAGCTGGCCAAGATAGGCGCTGAAGGCGTGAAAGAGGAACTGTTGACACTTGGTTTCGAAAAGAAGGAAGTAGATAATGTTCTCAAGATTCTCAGGATCAAGGGAAAAAACCCCGAAGTCCTCTCGCAGGTAAAGAAATTCGTGAAATCCGACGAAGGCATGGAAGGGATAAAGGAGCTGGAAGAGCTGATCGGTTACTGCAAAAAAATGGAAGTAAAAAGCATAGAGATAGACCTTTCACTTGCGCGGGGGCTGGAATACTACACCGGGCCGGTCTTTGAGGTCTACCTGAAGAATTCTAAAATCAATTCGTCCCTTGCTGGCGGAGGACGTTATGATAAAATGATCGGCATGTATCTCGGAAAGGGGGAATACCCGGCGACCGGCGTTTCGTTCGGGATAGAGCCAATATTCGAGGCCCTGAAACTGGAGAAAAAGACCGGGGAGAGCAGGACGGTCAGCAGGATACTCGTGATACCGATCGGCGATACCTTCGAGAAAGCCCTTCCCATCGTCGAAAAGATCAGGGACCAGGGTATCCCGTGCGAGATTGACATAATGGGTCGCGGGATATCTAAGAACCTGAGCTACGCCAACTCCCTTGGAATACCGTACGTGATCTTCCTCGGGGAGAAGGAACTTAAGGAAAAGAAGGTCAAGCTCAGGGACATGAAATCAGGGAAGGAAGAGATGCTGACAATAGAGAAAGTGGTTGAGAAACTGAAACAATAAATGAAATGCGGCCGCATTTTTTCAGATTAATTCTTCGTTTTCAGTTCATCCATATGTTTGTGTATATCATCGAAACCCCGTTCTATCGCTTCCATCAGATCCGAATGGTTCGGCTCTTCATATAGATCCCTCTCGCGAGGAGGAACCGGGTGCTCTGGTGGTCCGGGGGGACCTCTTGGCGAAAATCTTCTCATGTATTCACCTCCTTAATAATAATTCGAACTGAATCTTGTAGATCGTAAAGTGGATTCCCAGTTCATCAGGGTTATCTGATCCCTTTCATTCGTTGGATCAAGATTTCCAATTCTGATCAACAGGTCAGTATATTGCCTGTCGATTTCCCTTTGTTTCTCTCTCCGTTCGATGTACCATTTTATCAATCCCATCTTTTCACCTCTTTTTTCAATTTCGGGTTTTCTATGAAAGTATTAAACGTTAAGATATATAAATGTTTCGGTTATTCTAGAATAATGGAAATATAACAAAAACATATAAATCCCGAAAATAATTAAGGAGTGATAGAATGCCGCCAATGCCACCTTTCGAGGACATAGTCCACAAGGCCCTGTCCAGCGAGGTGAGGAGGGATATAATACTTTCTCTTGCCGATGGGGACAAGTACCTTACCGAGATAGCCAACGAAATAAAAAAGAAGCCGCAGACAATCGATTTCCATCTGACGCTGCTCCAGGAAATCGGTATCGTCGAATCCGAATGGAAGCAGGGAAAGAAGTATTACAAGCTGATGAACAAAGAAATTGTCAATTTTCTTAGAAACGGAAAACCGGTCCCAACGAGATTCCGCCCGAAGCCGCCGCACGAGATAATGATCGAGGCATGGGATGACATGAAGGAACGGATGGACAGGATAGAAAAGAAACTGGACAAGCTTTTAGCTAGAAAATAATTTCACGTTTTATCTTTTTCCGTTATTTCATTGTAAAGTATCGAATTGGGAATCCTGTACGACTTCCTGCCGTTCCTGATCTCGACGGAATACGGTCCGAAGGCCGCTACCTTGCCGGAACAGTTCTTGATCTTTATCCTGTCGCCTACCCTTATGTCCTTCCTAAGCGAGAGGCCGGCGGTGAAATTAGGTATGAGATCCTTCATTCCGAAGGTCACTATTATGATCACAACCACGAGAATCGCCCCGAACAGGATTACGATCGCGCTGGTGTCCAGACCTATGAGCGAGAGCGAAATGACGATGGCGATCATCGATATGGTGTACTTGATCAGACCCCCGGAGAACTTGCTGAGGGTCTCCTCCTTGAATGTTTTTGAAGCGGCTTCCTCGAAAATCTTGCCGAAGAAGTCCGCGATTATGAATCCCACGACGATGACGAGGATGGCCACGATGAACCTCGGGACTATCATCAGTATCTGGTTGAATATCAGGGAGACGGTGGTGAATCCGAGGAACTGGACCACTATCGCGAGGGTTATTATGTAGATGCACCACTTGACTAGGTCACCGATGAGTTCGACGATGTTGCCTTTGTACCCGGTGATCCTGAGGATGTCCTCCGTCAGGCTCTTGGACGTTATCCTTTTCAGGCCGGCCACGTTCAGTATCTTCTTTGCTATCGCCTTCCCGGCCTTTCCAAGAATGTATCCTATCAGAAGCACTACTACTATCTGGATTATCATCTGGAGGTTCGGGAGTATGTATTTCGGAAGAAAGCCCTCCAGAAAGGACACGAACCAGACGTAGGCTGCCTGCAGAATACCCTCGATTTCAAAGGCCATAGAGATTTTTTGGCTAAAAGACATATAAATACGATTTTTACGCGTTCCCTCCGCGTCTAAAACATGAAGTGAAATGAAATTTGCTGGAACAATCAAGAACAATGAATCTTTTTATAATTATAATTTTATTAATTATTTATAGGTTTAACAAAATATACTGATCAGTTTAGGGCATATAAGATATGGGGTGACTTATGAGGGTGAAATTATTCGGTGGTATTCTTGTTCTAATTTTATGCTTTGCGATGATTACTAATTTTGTTTCTGCCGCTTACGGGCCGCGCGCTTACCTCGTCGAACAGGTCCAGGCTAACTATGATGCATGGGGGTCATTGGGGGCTACTACGTATTCCGAGTGCAGCCCCGCGACAAACCCGTGCCGGTACGGTTACCTTGACGTTTCCGTCCCGAATGACTGGGACACCCTTCAGGAGGTAAGAGTCGCCCTTTCCGGGACCACCGGGACCAACCTGGAAAACACCACACAGTACAAGAACGTCATCACATCTTACCCCACATCCGATTCCAGAAAAAAGATGACGTGCAACATAACAGGAACGGATGGTGATTACTATAATGTTTCTGACGTGGATGAGGCGCCTGTCATACAGCTAAAGATGATATATAACAACAGCGCAGGCGGTTATGACATCTTTGATGCGGACAACATACCCTCGTCCGCAAACACGCTTACATTCAATCTGAGCGTAATAAACCCGAGCTCCACGATAAACCTCCCGGGTTCTTCCGTGACCATACAGTTCAATACAGACACGAACGGTGCGAACGACGTGGTCGGGATAAACACGGGAACCAATTCCTCGACTTTGGGAACGACAGTGATTTCCAATTCCGACGGCGGGGATGCCCAGATAGACAGGCTTGTCTGGACGGGTGACCTGAGTGCTAGTTCAACCGTTTATGTCCTCTGGAACGCCACGTTAACTGAGGGTACCCACATAACATTAGGAGTCAACACGATAGACACCGACGCTTCCGACGACGGAACGTCCTCTTATTATTCCAACACGACTGACGTTTTCACCGGAATTACGATAGCGAGCAAGTCTTCCAAGGGACCCATAAGGAACGGGATAGATATGTCCCAGGACACCTCCAACGTATGGTCGATAAGGGGTTTCATAAGAAACATGGGAAACCAGTCCCCAGACAACGGTAACGTTCTTACCTACAACGTCACGGAATGGAGGATATACGAGATAAACCCTTCGACAGGGGCTCCGTACAGTTCCGCGAACCAGAGCGGCAAGTTCAACGCCAGCGTAAACACAGAGCTTCTTACGCCCGCTAACGGAAGGATATACACGACCAATGCCAGCCGCTCTTCCAATAGCTCATGGTTCAACACAGGCGGCACAACAAAACCTTATTTCAGCGTATATTTCCAGTGGCATGTCGAATGGAACGACACGGGGTCTGACAATTACGAGGGTTTCATCAACACGACTCTTAACATGCCAGACCTGTACAAGATAGACATGTCCAATGTCAAATCAATAGCCGGCTTAATCAGCCCCGACACCGGAGGGCAGAACATAACCATTGAGGACAATTCCACATATATGGGGCACGTGAACGCAGCCGCAAAGAAGGTAGTTATCCTTTCAAGGGTTCCTGCTAACACCACCGCCGGCCTTTTCCACGGTGCTTTAGACATCAATTCAAGCACTGTCAGGCTGTATTTCGTAAACACTACCGGGCAGTATGAACTGAACACCAGCGATTCTGACATAAGCGTGTCGGTGACCGATCCATCAGCGACAGGCACGTATAACGGTCTCGTAAACGTCACCATATGGGACGTTTCGGCCGCGAACTTCCTCGCTGGCGGAACCATAGGCGATTCGCTGGGAACGACGGGCAGCGGAAACGAGAAGATAAGGCTATTTTTCGACTGCATCTCCCATGCAAGCATGACAACCGGGGATACATACAATTTCACCGGGAACACATCAATGACCACCGACACCGGGACGCTTATGACCGAGAACCACACCGCGCAGGATATCGGTGTTTCGTCCAAGAGGCTTATAGGCTATAAAACGCTTATCGTTTACAACCCGAACACACCGACCCTCGTGAACGCATCCATAGTGGTTACGGTCGAGGCTTCCGGAGGTGATACGATCGGCGGCATCAGGTTCATGGATTATGTCGTGGACGGCGTTTTCGCGAACCTTGACCAGTATGTTGGTAACATAACAATACGTTATTACAACGGGTCCTGGAACACATGGGTAAACGGGACCGATTACAAAGTGACAGACAACGGGACCGTCACCCTCAGCGACGGAACCCTCGCCGACGCGTTCGAAATCACAAACGCGACTGGTGACGGCTCTTTCATCCTCGGAAACAACGAGACGATAATGGTAATATACCAGATGAACATAGTTTCCATCGGTTCGTACACGCTTCCGGTCGAGCTTATAGCGCTTGACCCCGTCACAGGAGAAACATTCAGGGCAGTCGCGTACGGCGTGGTGAGGGTCGACATACCGGAGCCGCTTCTCGATCTGCAGATAGATGAGGAACCGCTCCAGCAGGCGAAGAGGATCACCGTCGGCAGCCCGGCCATGTGGGTCAAGAATTTCGAGGTTTACAACCCGAACCCGAGGGCGGTGACTGCCAGTTTCCAGGCATCGGTGTTCGAGGACACCATCGACGCCTACGTGAGCTATTACGACCTTGCCGGAAAGAAGGTCGAGGACCTCGTGCTGCTCGGAAACGTCCAGGACGGCAAAAGGCCGATGAACTGGAAGAGCACGATAGAACCTTTCGAGACAAGAACATTCGAGATTCGCGTGCTCACCCCCCCTGTGATGGAGATAGACAGGGACGTGGAGGTGCTCGACAAGCTTGAGGACAAGATGGTGAAGCTGAAGACGGACGTATACCTGAAAAGTTTCTCGAAGGAAACATACGAGAACCTGGTGCTGAACCTCCCGCTTCCTTACGAGAACATAATAGAGGCAAAGGACGGTTTCGGGAACAAGCTGCAGTTTACCGGGGGAAAGGAGAGCACCAGCATAATAATAGACAGCATAGAGGCGAACGGCCTGAAAACAGTAACAGTGATATACAAGGAAAGCTACCCGACGATAATCATAACCCCTGACAGGGACCGTTACGATCTGTCGGCTCCGGTAAGCCTGGAGATACTCGTCATAAACGGCGGTGAGGACATAGAATACCCGTTCCTTGAGGTCGAGATATACACGCCCGGAATGGACGTTATGTATTCTAACATAGAAAAGCTGGAGACCATGGAACCGCTCGAGAAGACGGAATTCTACGAGAAATTCAGCATACCGGCTTCAGCCCCTTCAGGGATGTACATAGCATCGGCCAAATTCAGGGAGGACTTCACGACACTCGCTTCAGCAACCGGTTACTTCTTCGTGACAGGACAGGCGGGAGGTATACCAGAGGCGGCGCAGGTGCTGATGGTGCTTGTGATCACCGTAATTTTAATATACTTCTCGGCCAAAAGATTAAAAGAGGTAAGGAAAACTTCCTCCGGCGGACCGGATGTTGAGGACTTGGGTGATGAGTGATGTACGTATTCGGGATCGACGTCCCAATACTGGAACTTCTTGTAATCTTCTCTGTAGTCGTTGTCATTTACCTGATAATACTCGAAATCGAATTCAGGCAGCTCAGGAAAATAACGAGGAAATTCGATCAGGAAGAGATAACATTAGGAAAGGAAATGAGGGAGCTGAAGCAGGAGATAATGAACCTGAAGGAAGTCATGACGAAGGTAAAGGTAAGATAAATCCCAAACAACTGCTACTTCTTTATTTTTCTTTAATAAAGTAATTATTATTAGATAGAATTAACTGTATGACAGCTACTACTGTTTGAACCAAGCTGTCTATCGAAAAAAGCGCATGAAGCATACGAAGTATGCTTCTCTCGAAATACGGGCCCGTGGCTCAACGGATAAGTAGTTTGAAACAGGTTTATCCTGTTTCTTTCTAAATCCTCTGTAAAGAGCGACCGGCTTCGGTTGTCTGACGTATATGTGATATGCGTCTTTCGAAGGAGACCGGTAGGTTGGGGGTTCGAATCCCTCCGGGCTCATATGTCTTGGGAGTTTGATTTTCTGGAGATCGAAGATGAATTTCTAGACGACCTGCTGGAAACCGAAGAAGATTCCGATTCCAAATCAAAATACGACGAGGACGACGAAGAAGAGACGGACTATAACGAAACTGAGAGTTTTGACGAATACCAGCAGAAATTCGAGTATTCGAAGAAAAAACAGCAAAATGCAGAATACACAGAAATAAAGGATAAAAGGGATACTGGATCTTACAGTACCGAAAAGAGGCAGGATGATCTGGAGAGCCCCGAGGAAAGGGGACACAAGTGGGGCTGCGGATGCGCTGGATGCCAGAGGTTCATGAGGACATTCCCTGAAATGAACCCGTCGCTCCTTCAGAACGGCGTAAAGGATAATACAATAAAGACCCATGAGAAGGACCGCTCTTCGTATCCCTGTGGTGGGCGGCTTCATGCGGAATACCAGAAAATGCTTAAATTCACCCTCGGAAACGAGAAGGGATTCGAATATTCTCTCGGAAGGCGTAGGAACGACGTGATGAAATCCCTCGCCTTCTGATTTTTGGCTTTTTTATATCTTTCTGACCATTTGATTATCTGGAATGCGATATTATGGTAATGAAGTACGTCAGGATAGGGAATCCGGATGTGGAAGGAGCCCTTATGATAGACGAAGCAGGAACAGTCAAAAGGGTTTACATAAAGAACGGCGGAGGGAGGCTGAAATTCTATGACCACGCTCCTCCCAATAAACTTATAGGGGAAAACATGCTCAGCCAGTCAGACGTTGATACGGTCACAAACAATTCCTATCCGATAAATCCGATGTTAATCAAAGTGGATGGCGTCGTCCCTCCGGAAGTCAGGAGAATCCTAGAAATGGAATGACAGCTTGACCCAATTCATATAAGCTGTCCTGCGCTCATTACGAATGATGGCGTAATTAATTCTTATTAAATTTGTTTTCCAATTATTTTACTATGTTGTTGGGGAAGATCTCGGGAAGCGTGACTACGAAGGACTTCTCTTTCCGTGCTGAAGCCAGGGTAAAGAAGATGCAGTATCTGGCGGTCAAGGACTTCGAGGGGAAGTGGATACTCGCATACGCCGACTCCATAGTCAAATACCCTTCTCGCACTCTGGTTAACGCCAAGGTGATCGGATTCAGGGATTCCAGGGGCTTTCTCAAGCAGATAACAGTCCCCTTCGAGCCGGAAACCCCGGTATTCACTGCCGAGGAAGATTTCATACGCAAGACGCTCGGGCTGAAGGAGGACGGGCTTTACGTCGGGGTACTGAGCGGGTACAAGATCCACGTCTCCCTCCCGGTAAAGCACCTGATCACGAAGCACATCGCGGTCCTCGCGAAGAGCGGGGCGGGAAAATCGTATGCCACCGGAGTTCTGCTCGAGGAGCTTGCCGAGAACAATGTTCCAGTCGTTGTTCTGGACCCCCACGGCGAATACTCAACGCTAGTCAACAAGAATGAAAAGCAGAAAGAGGTCGAGCAGATGGACAGCTTCGGCGTTACCCCGAAATCATACAGGAACCAGGTCAACGTTTTTTCCCTTAGGAACAAGAACACGATCCGTCTGAACGCGAAGCTTTCCGCCGATGAGATAATAGAGATGCTTCCCACCAAGATTTCCTCCGCGGCGAAAGGACTTCTTTATTCAGCGGTGAAGAACATGGAGGGCAAGAACTACACCCTCCGGGACGTTATAGAGGAGATAGAGGCGATAGAATCCAACGCCAAGTGGGGACTCATCAGCCTCATGGAGGTACTTGAGAATACCCGTTTATTCTCGCTCAATCCAACCAAGCCCGATGAGCTGGTGAGGGAGGGGAAGATGTCCATACTCGATCTCAAGGACGGGCCGCCAGAGATACAGCAGATGGTGGCAATGAAGATAGCGAAGGAGCTCTTCGAGGCCAGGAAATACGGGAAGATACCGGAGTTCCTCCTGGTGGTGGAGGAGGCCCACAACTTCGCGCCTGAAAGGGGTTTCGGGGAGGTATGCTCCTCCAAGATACTGAGGACGATCGCCTCTGAGGGAAGGAAGTTCGGGCTCGGCCTGTGCATAATATCCCAGAGGCCGGCGAAGGTCGACAAGAACATCCTTTCCCAGGCAAGCACGCAGATCATTCTCAAGGTAACCAATCCCAACGATGTGAAAGCCATAATGGATTCCGTCGAGGGGGTCGGATACGGTACAAAGGAGGAAATAAAGGACCTCCCCATAGGCGTTGCAATGATAGTGGGAGTCACGGAACAGCCGCTCATCGTTGACGTCCGCATCCGCAGGAGCGAGCACGGGGGTGAATCCATCAAGATAGACCAGAAGCAGATGGATTTCGAGGAAAGGGTCGCCTGCTTTTCCCCGAAGGTGAACCAGGACGACGTCCGGAAGTCATACAAGGGGATAGAAAAGATAACGTTCCTGAATTACCCCCTCTGGAAGGCCAGCGGGCTTTTCATGGAAAGGGACATAGATTTCTATGTCGATGGTATACTCGGGGAAATAGTCTTTTCAGGTGAGGGCGGCCTGAATTACAGCAAGGGCATTCGCGTTCTTATGGAGCTCCCGCCTACCCAGAGGGCAATACTTTTTTATCTGATGAAGCATAAAATGTCGTCGCTGGAGAAGATTTCGTCAGACCTCCAGATAATGCTCAGCAACACCCAGGCCAACCTGAAATCCCTGGTAGAAAAGAAATACGTTGCTGCGGAGGAATATATGTTCAAGAGCATGTTCGACCCGAACATACCGATCGATCCGGCAAAGATGGGAATAAGGAGCAGGCCCGAGGAGAAGGAGAAAACCGGTGAGTTCCTGGATTTCATGATATCTCCGGATTTCGTGAGAAAGATAGGAGAGATATGGAACATCAGGATAACCGAAGTGAGGCCCGTGTATTACCCTTACTGGATGATCACCCACAGGGAAAAAAGGTTTTTAATAGACGCCGTGAACAATAAACTGGAGCTGGAAAAGTCCAACTCACTGAAGAAAATGATGTGAATTCATGAAATTATGCATACTTGCGCCGAAGCCGGACGAGATAAAATACTCGACCAAGAGACTTATAGAAGAGGCAAAAAAGGACTTCAGGGTCACACTCGTTCCCCTGGTCGACGTCAAGCTCTCCATAGGGAAGGACATGGACGCCACATACGAGAAGCAGAGCCTTAAGAAGTTCGACTACATCCTCCCAAGGATAGACAGCAAGAGGGCGCAGATAGGCTATCCGGTCCTGAGGTTTCTTGACCATATAGGCGTTCGTAAGCCTTACCCGGCGGAGACGGTTCTTCTGGCCCACAACAAATGGCTCACACTGGAACAGCTTGCGAGATACGGCGTCCCCGTCCCTGAGACATACCTCACGTCATCAAAAGAATCCGCTTTAAGGGCAATGAACAAGCTGAAGCTCCCTCTGGTCATAAAGCTCCTCGGGGGTTTCGGGGGGGAGGGCGTTCTGATGGTGGACAGCAAGGAGGCCTTCCAGTCGGTCGTTGCAACGATGAAAAGCCTCAAGCAGGAGATATTGATCGAAAGGTTCATGGAAAGCTCCGGCGAGGACATACGCGGGATAATAGCCGGCGAAGAAATAATAGCATCCTTCAAGAGAATAGCCGCGCAGGGCGAGAAAAAGGCAAACATCCATCTCGGAGGGAGATCAATTTCCTTCAAGCTCACCCCGGAGATGGAGGAGATAGTCAGGAAATCCGCCGAAGCTACGAAAACGAAGCTCTGTGCGGTGGACATGCTTTCGACAAATGAAGGGGTCAAGGCGATAGAGGTGAACATAAACTTCGGTCTTCAGGGAATCGAGAAAACCACCAACATAAACGTGGCCCGCAGAATAATAGAATTCGTCAAATCGGAGCTTAAAAGATAGCTTTTTCTGGCCGCACTAAGTTATTTAAGTAAGGATGTTATTCACTGTTATTGAGGTATTGGTTATGGCACTATGCATAATAGGGCAGGAAAAGTCCGACACGAACATCAGGATTCTGGAAGAGGCGAAAAAGAAATTCGATTCGGTTTTTCTCGCCCCGATAGAGATGATCAGGCTGGGCCTGGACGAAAACTTCGCGATAACCTACAGGAACTCCGACCTGCTCAAGTTCGACGCGGTCTATCCGCGAATACCATCCACCCATTATTCCTATGCTTACCAGCTTCTTTCGCTGTTCCCGCCGGAAACCTTCATGCCTATAAAACCCATAACCTTCCTTCTCGCTTCAGAAAGGTTCTTCCTCCTGAGCGTGCTCAGGAAACGCAATATCAATACTATCAACATCCATCTCGCCCGTTCCTCCAAGGCGGCGCACGGGATACTCGAGAGTACAAAATTCCCCGTTATAATCAGGATACCGAAAAAGGATACCGGGATAGTCGTGGAAACCCTGTCGGAGGCTAAGTCCGTAATAGACGCCCTAGGCAGCCTGAAGCAGACCATACTGATAGAGGATGTTGTAAAGGACCTGGTCTCGGTTTATGTCGCGAACCCCGACTTTGCTGTCGGCGTCAAGAAGAAATCCAAGGAAAAGGACATCATATTCTCACACGGGGAATTCAAGAAACAGAAACTGGGCGTTGAGATAGAGCACCTTGCCACGGAAGCTGCAAAATCCATCGATGCCCAGCTCGCGAGGGTTGACATAAGCGTTGGAGACGAGATCGGGGTGGCTAACGTTAACCTCACCCCTGACCTTGTCACGGCCGGGAAAATAACCGGAGTGAACATGGTAGAGAAATTCGTGGAAAGGATTTTCGAAAATTACCAGTCCCATAAAGAGAAGCCGCTCCTGATGAAGTTCTTTGAGGACGCGAAGTCCGTCATGAAGGACGTCCTGAAGGACAAGCACATGCCTTGAAACGAAAGACAACTTGATTCAATCGGTTTAAGTTGTCATGCGCTTAATGAGAAAGATTGCTTGATCAAATTATTATCTATTCCAGATCTTCCAGCTTCTTCCTGAGATCCTTTATCTCACTGATGTGGGTCCTCTTCCTGTGTATCCTCTTGACAACGTAAAGCACCATCACTATGCAGATCACGAGCACGATTACCCAGCTTATGGATATCTCTGTTACGTCCTCGCAGTTGACTGAAAATTCCTTCTGGTCCGAGAGAAGTGTGGAGAATCCTTCCCTGAATTTCGCGTAGGTGAAGTACTTCCCGGACGGCATTGAAAAGACGTCGACGCTTATCGGGACCTTCACCTCCTGGAATTTGTTCGCCCTCCCTATCTTAACCACGTCTGCGAATTTCGTTTTCAGTGAAGGCTCAGGACCTATCACCTCGAATTCCAGGTAGGAATTCAGCATCGTTTCGGAAGGTATCACGAAAACGGTGATGTTCGCGAAATCGGTGCATGTGTATTCCAGCGCGTTTAGGGACGTCGCCATGACGGGAGGGGATTCCTGATACTGGAGATAAAACCGGATCGTTTCGCCGCTTTTTATCAGAGGTATCATGACGTAAGAACCGCTGTCATCCCCTATTATTTCAAGGTTGTCCGAGATGTTGAGTATCTTTTTGTTGCTTATAGGGATGAACATGGAAATATCAGAATAATCCTCCTGGGCGAAATTCTTAAGCGAGTTGCTCATCTGGAACACGACAATTGCTTCCCCTGTTTCCAGGACGTCCAGCATTTCCACTATCTTAAGTACCGGGGGCGTTGTTATTTCGATCAGGTATTCCTTCGTGACCAGCGCTTCGACCCTCGCCACCCAGTTAACGTATGTCGTGTTTTCCATCCTCAGCCGGAGCGAACCCTTCGATACGTTGGAATCCCCATAGCCGACGAGGTTGGCCGTCATTGTGTCAGGGAAAACATTGGTAAATATTAGCTCGCTGACGGAGACGTTGTTCGGGTTGTAAACGCCGAACCTCTTTGTCCACTTAACGGGCTCCCCGACAACCACCTTCCCCGGCACCCATTCGCTTTCCGTGACCTTGAGGTTTATTATGTTGATTTCCCTCCTTATCGGTGTGTAATAATCCTCGAACATCAGCGAATCCTCGTAATAGTTATAACCGAAAACCCTGGTGAGGATGTAGCTGGTTCCGTGCGGTATGGTAGTCTTGTAATTTACCTTTACCTTGTCACCGTCCTTCAGGAGGAAACTCTCCTTGTATATCCCCTCCGATTTCTTTTCCACCAGGTATTCGACGTATTCCTTCCCTTCCACTGTTTTCAGCCCGTTGTACGTCAGGATGAAATCCTTGTCCTTCTTCAGATCATACCATATCCCTTCACTTTTGTCGTAAATGTAAAGGAAGAACTCGGTTTCCTCGATAACCCCGCCCTTTGGAACGTAGACTGCTATCTTGACGTCTTTTATCCCCTTGTCACCGGAATCTACCACCACATCGGTAACGTTTATTTCAACGTAGTCGTCGGAAATGAACCGTATCGATGAGGATTCCTTGACTATTTCCGCATAATATTTCTCGTACTCCACGCCGGGGGTTATCCCTCCCGCACCTCCCGGAGCGCCCGGGGGAACAATCGGCGGGACACCCACCCCGGGTACGGTCAGGTTTTCCTGGCGCGTTCTCGTTACAGGGGTTCCTGACATGGTTTCAAGCACGTACGTCGTGTTGAAAACGTATCTCCTTGTGTAATAATCCGATGGCCTGTTCAGATTGTAGGAGAGGACGATGTCGTCGTTCTGTCTCATACCCCTCCCCAGCGCGTTCTCGACATCTATCCCCATCCTCACGAACCCGTCTGATCCCACGGCGTTCTGCGTCTGCACGTCCGCTTCTCCGGTCAGGTCGTAGGACCCGGAGCCATTGACATAAGTCACGGTTACGCCTGAAACCGTCCAGTCAGCCCGTGTCCCGTTCTGGGACATGTACGGAATGACTGTTGTGATGTTAACGGTCCTGACGGAAAGGGCGGAATGCCCTATGTGCCTGGCGGTGTCGCTTGCGTTCACAGATGTTCCCGATACGGTGTTAGAAACCAGGTTTATGGTCTTGTCCCCCCATACGTCTATTGCGTATATGAAAGGAAAGTCTGTTCGCGAGTCCGAATACTGCATGTATATTGATCCGCCCCATATGACTTCCCAGTCGAACGCCGAGGAAAAATAATCATTGAGTTTTGTCGATCCGGTGTCGTATAAATCGGTTTTGGTTTCCTGACCCGGTGTAAGTATAACGGGAACGCTGGACGAAATTAGCGGAAGAAGATCCCCCATCTTGTAGAATTCCCACCCGTGCACGATGTAATCCAGTCCGGAAGCGACGTTCTTCATCGTACCCCTCGCCGCCCACGTTGTTCTGTTAACTATCTCTATTCCCTGCCTTATAGGACCACGGCTGAACCTGTCGGAAAAGGTTATTCCGCTCATCGTCATGTCATAGATATGAGAGCCGGTCAGCCCGTTAAGGCTGTCGAAATCCAGGGACAAGAAATTGCTGTTGAAGTTCACGTCGGGTGTCATGTTCCCGTAAAAAGTTATCACGTATTCAACCCCCGGAACCGTATCTATGGCCCATTCCAGCCGGTCGTACATGCCGTCGAAATCCGTGTCCCTCAGGTTTGCTGAACCCTGTGAATACTGAAGGCCGTATATGCTGGTGGCGTCATTCACATCGAAGGTGTTAAGCGCGAACTGGAACACTATGCTCGTGTCGTCAAGTGGTAATGTCGTGTTTACGTGTATCCTGAATCTCATGACATTCGTATCATTCGCGTGCAGGTCATTCCCCCCGTCCACGTTGTCCACCTCTGTCATGAGGGTTATCAGCGGAATGACGCTGCTGTTGGTTATCGAATATTCGATGGACTGGTCGCTTTCGGTCGTGTTCACATTGATTCTCGTCCTCTGCGACCCGGATGGGGAAGCAGCCACGTTCTTCCTTGCCGTGTTGCTGAGTATGTTGGTGTTGGAAATCGAAGAAAGCGTCATTTCAACCTGCTGCATGACGTCGACATTGTTGCCAACGTAAACCTCGATATAACCATAACTAGAGACGTTATCCCTCAGCGTGCCGTTGGGGTAGAAGTCGGCGTCCACCCTCTCAGTTATGTACGAAACGGGAGCTGAAAAAACACCCGGAACAGTAACACAGAGAATGATTATAGATACGAATAACCCAAGACACCGCTTCATATTAAAATTATGAACTTTCCCCTTAATAACCATTAATCAGAACAAGAATTGTTTATGACAATATCAGTTTTAACAGTTAATCAATGAACTGATAATTTTTATTTACCCTTACATAATTATTAACATATGTACGGGGTAAACCGGGGTTCTGGGTTTTTTGTAGTTCTGGTTACATTCATGCTTGCGGTCTGCCTCGCCAGCCTCCCGGGAATAATAGCCGTGATCACCCAGAGGACTTACAGCCTTGATCTGAATTCCCCATTGTTCAACTTCGAGAACAATGCGTTCAACGATTCCGCCACGACTAAGGAGTTTGACTTCTCCGGCGTGGAGAACAGGACATACTGGATAAAAATACCAAAGAATTCAACGATTATTAATGCCAGCTTCAACCTTTCGGGCAAAATCACCACAATCTATCAGCAGCAGATTATTTCGCATGACGTCGGTCTGACGGGTTTTTCAATAGGAGATGTCACGTCGAATCCCGGGAATGAGATTGTAACCGGAAGGCAGACATCCGGTACAGACCAGTCGCATCTTTTTGTGGTGAAACCTAACGGGACAATAGTTTGGAATTTCAACACGACATCCCCCAAAACCAAGGCGACATACTCGACGTCCATAGGCAACGTGACAAACCACCCCGGGAATGAGATAGCCTTCGGATCAGAAGACTTTAATCTTTATTTAATCGACGCCACGGACAGTGGTGGCCAGATAATCTGGAATTACAGCGCAGGGGTGGAAGTCAGGGCAGTCAAGATAGCCGATATCGACGGGGACGGAATCAATGAGGTAGTGGGCGGAGCAGGAACAACCGTTGTCGTACTGAACTCAGCAATGGGGGTCGTGTGCAGTATCGGACTGGGCGGCGACATAAGGGACATAGACGTCGGGAACCTGACAACTGGCAGCGGAAACGAGATAGCCGTTGTAACCGCCTCCTCCGGTACGTCCGATGAACTACACATACTTAACTCAACGTGCGACAAAATCATCGGAGTAGACACAAACGCAACCACTACCGGGGTATCAATCGGTGACATAAATGATAACCCTGGAAACGAGGTGGCAACGACCGGAGGAGACTCTTACGCTAGGGTTTATAACATTACGGATTCTTCGGCTGCCCAGGACTGGTATTTCCAGGCGGGGGCTGGAATCAACAGCATAGTTATCGGGGACGTGGCGCTGGATATCCCGGGAAACGAGACCGTTATAGGAACGGACACAAAAAAGGTTATAACTCTTGACAAAAACGGAAACATGATTTGGAGCTTCGGCACACTTACATATGTGCATACGGTTGAAAAAGGGAATCTAACGTCAGACCAAGGCATCGAACTTGCTGCCGGCGACGGAAGCCTTTACATATTCAACTTCAATTATTTTCCTACCAACCTTTCTATCGACGTAGGCAATTCCGGTCCTTATGACTGGTCATATCCGGAGGAAAAACTCAGGACTTCTGTGAATGCATACGGATTCAATTCCGCGATAGAGAACTTCCTCAGCACATGTACCCCTGACGCTAACGGGAAATGCGATGTACCATTCGTTTTCCACTCGGACTGGGCCGGAAAACTGAACATATCTCAGATAAATATCAGCTATTATTACAATACGTCCTTCGCTCTCTCATACCAGTACGTCCCCGCATGGTCGAGGACGAATAACGTTAAGGTGAACGAGTCCGTTGGAAATTACTCGAGAAACATAACATTTTCCGACAACCCCTCGGACAATATCAACATCTATTACATAAGGATAAACGACACAGCGACGGAATGCGATTTCAACGGGACATCCCGGAACACGACAACGGTCAGCGGGCAAAATGTATGCGACGTCATCGATTTCACGTTCCCTGCCTCCGGCGGCGTGCCCTTCTTCTCCCTGCTCTGGGACAACAACCTCAGCACAGGTGTCCCTCACATACTTACGGAATCATCCACCTATTTCACAAACATTACCGATGATTTCAACCTGAGAAAGCCCGTTACAATAACCAACCAGACACCCGCCCAGTTCACGAACATCATCGCGAACGTTTCCATAAACTATCCTGTCATAGACGGCGTTGAATTCCTTAACGTCACCTGGAATTCGGTCGAGTGCGACATAACCCCGTCATCCGCGGTGGGCAACTGCGATACATCCAGCCCCACGTATACGGCAAAGGTATGCAATTCCGATACCTTCTACGTCTGCAAAGAGGATGCTGTGCCGGACGGGGTGATCGACTTCTTCAAGTGGGTCCAGCCCTATTCCAATGGTCAGGTGAACTACGAGGCAGGCGGCTCGACCAACCTTAATGCAACGCTTACGAACGGAAACGTCACGCCAGCGAGCGATTTATGGGGATCTTACTTCAATTTTTCAGTTGATGTCACGGATACCGACGGTGATTTAGTGAATGTCAACCTATGGCTCTACAAGAACCTTTCAGGTCAGTGGTCCGTGATAAAATCCAGCAACCTGACCGGAACAGGCAAGCTGTGGTTTAACGTGTCTTCGGACAAATCATGGGTCGGCTCGGGCGAATACAAATTCCAGTACCAGGATTTGAACGGTTCTTTCTACCCTTTCCACAGCTACCTGAACACATCCAATTTATCAGGCCCGGTCGCTGAAAAACACGATTCCTCGGTGATCTACGTCCAGGGAAACAATTCCAAGGTCAACCGGTCTGGCACGGAAACCACCCGGCTGGTCGTTCTGATAAACGACACCGACACCGGTTCCGCTGCTGACTCGGGAATAACCTGCAGGTTCTGGGTCACGACGGATGGAAGCGAATGGGATTCTGGCCATTCGAACACGACCAATTCAACGGGCCACTGCGTCTACGATTTTGACCCGGACTCTTCATATTCCGTAGGCAACCGGTCATGGAAGGCGGGAGTTGTTGGAGATCCGTATTACAACCCATCCAATTCCACCACCAGCAACCTCACTGTAAAAGGGATGATAAACATCAATTTCACACAGCCAGCCGAAAACGGTGTCCTTAACAGGAACATTTCCAACACCATAACGGCACGTATGCTTGACGAGTATGACCAGTACGTCCAGATAGCGGGATACAACTGCACGTTCTATCACAACGGAGGATACATAGGGAATTCCACGACAAACAGCAACGGCATATGCTCCGTTAACTGGAACCCGAGCTGCACACCCGTCCTGGGATACCAGAACATAAACGTCACGATATCCGGGAACGTTTCTGACATCTATTCCATTGATGACTCAAACGACTATCGCAACATAATAATGAAGGACACCCTCGTCACGACCATCACCAACCCCTCGGACATGATCTCCGTCTTCAAGGGCACTTCCCTGCAATTCAACTCATCCGTCAATGATACCTGTTTCAAATGCTCCGAATCCGACTACAACGTTACATGGAACAAGAAATGGAAGCGGGAATTGATGATACATGTAAACGAAACATCCGGCATTTCCAGGAACAACGAGCCCGTCATAATTAACGGAACCACATTGGAAAATGAAATGATCGACCTGAACGACTGGAGGATCGATTATACGACGGTCCTTCTCAACGGCCAGGAAATACCATTCGAGGTGAAGGCCTGGACCGACGCGAACAAGGACACGATAAACCAGACACAGGAATATTTCGAACAGTTCACCGAGCTGGTTTTCCTTATCGACTCCGCACCTTTCCAGAACCAGACCATTTGGGTATATTACAACCGGTCCGGAGGGGCGGACTACAACCTTTCCTACATACCGAACAGCGGTTTCGAGGGAAATTCCATTTCGGGATGGGACTGCACCAAATCCAACTGTCCAGGCGCTTACTGCCTTTGTCAGGCTCAAAAGGAGGGGACGGAGACCACTGGTAATTATTCGCTCCATCTGGCGTCGGAAGCCAACCTTCCAAACAATATCGTCTGGTTCTCCCAGAATCTGGGAACCCCATTAAGTTCGGATTACGTCAAGATAAGATACAAGGTGGTGGGTGAATATACTGCAGGTTCCTATCTCAACATGACGATAGGAAACGTGACCATAAGCCTCAACACGTCCAGCAAAAACGTCTGGCAGGAGACTAATTACCAGAACACATCGTTCCAGAACGCCACTACCGTTAACTTCTCTGTACATGACATAGGGGACGGCGGTGGATTCGTTAACGCATGCCACGTTTACATCGATTATCTGTGCATTTCCAACTCCTCTTCCAGCTGCTTGACCTTCGACTCCGGCGCGGGTTTCCCGGAAAAGATAGAATCCCATACCCAGATGAGCACAAACAAAAACATGACCTGGAGCATCCCGCTCACGGAGGACATGGGGCTGAGAAGGATGATCGCCAACTCCACCGGACCGTACCACCAGTACGGGATAGGAAACGTCACAGTCCAGGTGAGAGGATGGAGCAACCTTTCAGACATGGACATCAGCTCCTCTTACTGCTGGTACGACCAGGACTACCTCTGCATGCAGAACGGGACCGTTGACGCATTGTGCAGGATAGACGATCTCAACACTTCTTCCGGGGTTTACGGCTATAACGTGAGCTACTATTTCGACGGGCAGTACGTCGGGTCGAACATAACTAACAACTCCGGAGTTTCCTCGCTTTCGATAAACATAGGCGACCAGATCGGCAAGAAAACGATCATCTGCAACGCGACGGACGATATCTTCTACAACATAACCCAGAATTCCCTCAGTTTCTCCGTCAATGTAACCGGAGGAAACACGACCGCATCTGTCATCCTTACGCCTTCCTACGAACAGGCAACCGGAATAACCAAGTTTGCTAACCACAGCTTCGTCCTGAACATAATCATTCTGAACACAGGAGACGGTGCGATGTACTCCCCTTCTTTCGATGTATCCGTTCCGTCGGGTATGTACATGAACGGCTTTTCATGCCCTCCCGTAGCTCCTTACATGAACTGCACCAGGACAAGGACGGTGAACGTTACAAACATGTCTTCTGTCGGGAACAGCTCCATCCAGATAAACGTCTCATGGTCAAACGCCGATTCCACCGAGGGAAACGAGACCAACCAGACCATAGTAAATGTGATTGAGAACCCGGTCTTAAGGATAATCGAAAACTACAAGAACCATACCATTCCGAGGGGATACACCCAGACCGTAGGGAACTTCACGGTGGAGTCCATCGGCAACACGAACCTGTCCAACATAACCATAGCCGAGAAAGGCGGTCAGTACCAGAACCTCTCCCAGTGGTTCGTGTATTCGACGAAGAACATAACCAGCCTTTCGAAGGGGGAGGCATACATGATCTTTGTCAACATATCCGTCCCTCCCTACGCCAGCGAGGGATTTTACATAACAAACGTCACCGCCAACGCAACCTTAACCCAGTGCTCGCCGGCGAGCGCTTGCTGGGATCAGATGATGCTCAACATAAGCGTTATACTCCCCGACTGGCAGCTGAACAAGAACAACGTCTCCAAGATCATAGGAACAAACACCGATAACGGAACTATTGGTGTAATAACCGTGACCAATAACAGGAATTCAAACTATTCTTTCACGGCGACGCTCACGGGAAACGGCACCGGATATATGAAAATCAGCAGGCCATCGTTTAATCTGACAGGGATGGAATCCACCCAGATATTAGTCTACCACAACTCCACTACCGGCCAGTATAATTACGGGGCATGGTTCGGAAACCTTACCATCAACAACACGCTCAGCACCTTCCCCAACACAGTAAGCATTCCCGTTTACCTGGACGTAATCAACCTTGTAGTGAACATAATCTCACCCACAGAATCTTCCAAATGGGGAACGATAAACGCAAGCGATACAGTCAACATCACGGTGAACGCCACTAACAGCGGGGTCATGATAAACCAGAACATGACGTGGAGCGTTCTGATAGGAGGAGAGAACTGCCCGGTAACCAATTACACATTCGATAGTCCGTCAAGCCTTTGGAACGTTACTTGTACCGCCCCGGTGATACAGGGAAATCCCATAAATGCATCCCTTAAGGTCTACGGCACATACCAGGGAATAGAAGTTTATGATCAGGAGAGCGGGGCGGTGGTTTACGACGACATAACGCCGCCTAATTTCTCTGCCGTTATCGCACCCAACGTGCTCAAAGGGACCACCCCTTATATCTTGATAAAGGTCAACATAACCGACAATGAAAATGTCGATGATTCATGGCTTTCCGTAAGCAGGCCCGGGGGGACTGACAGCATAACCAGTTATACGGTTTCCGGGGACGAGTACACCTTCAACTACACCAACCCCGACATAGTCGGTGACTATGACATAACGGTATACGCCAACGACACCAGGAACCAGACAGGAAACACGACCGGCTGGTTCGACGTCTACAGGCCGATAGATTTCTACGGCAGCTTCCAGGATCCTGACGGAAAGAACCAGACGATTAACCTCACATTCTACAGGGACGGGACCGGTTATTTCATGAATTCAATCTTAACCAACTCATCCTTCAGCAAGTACAATCTCACCGCTCACAAGAGGAAATATGATATAAGAGCCGGAGTATACGGTCACACTGTAAGGTTCAGCGGTGTTAATACGACGCAGACCGCGATCAACCAGTTCGGGATTCCCGATCCGGGCAACCTCACAAGACCGATAAGATTCGATTCGTTCCCCAACCATTCGTCGCCCCATATTTCCAACATCAACCTCCCGAACACCGCCGAGAACATACTCATGGCGTTCGTCGTCCATGCCCCCAACCTCAGTTTCGACAGCGCCCAGATAACACTCCGTTACACCTCAGCGCTTCCCGGCTGGTCCGGGGAGGAAGGAGACCTTAGGCTGTTCGTCTGTGGCAACTGGAGCTATTCGCTCAGTACGTGTGATGATGGCGAGTTCTCCCACCTTAACGAAAGCATACTCCCGAACCAGACATCCGACACGTTCACTTTCAACACGACATCATTCTCCGCTTTCGCCATCGCCAAGTCATGCTACCCGAATGTCTGCGGCGCAGGATCGCCCGCACCGCCACCCGGAGGAACCACACCATCCAGCGGACCTGGCGGTACCACAACGTCGAGGACAGAGTGCGGGAACGGTATATGCGAGTCCGGAGAGAATTCCGTGAACTGCCCGGATGACTGCCTTGAGAAGAAGGCATTTACGGTTACCACCGGAATCAGGGAGATAAGGATCCATCCGGGAGAGAACTCCACGTATCCCTTCATCATAACTAACAACCTCGGGGAACCGATTGACGCCATAATACTCCAGGAAGGGCTCGGGAAATACATAAGGATCGAGGACAACCTTCTTTCCATACCCTCAGGACAGAACGGGAGCACCAGCGTTTTCGTGGACATACCGAAGGACACGGAAGCTGGAACGTACACCGGCTCTGTTACCGTTACGGCCGGAGAGGAAACGGAAACCATACCGGTCCGCCTGGTCATAACATATCCCGGAAAAAAGGTCTTCACGGTCGACGTCAGCATTATAACGAAGGCGATAGAACCCGGCGGCAAGCTCATCTTCAACATAGAAATGAGAAACCTGGGCACGTACGACAAAATGAACATGACAATGGACTACCTAGTTAATGACATACGGACCAAGGAGATACTCGCCAGGATGAACGAGTCCCTCATGCTGGAGGACATACTTACGCTCACAAGGTCAATGGATCTTGGCGACGAGATCCCGCCCGGAGAATACATACTTGAGGTCATAGCCACCTTCGGGGACAAGTCCGTCAAGGACTCCGAATCATTCCAGATAGCCGTCTCCTTCTGGGCCACGCCCATCGGGGGGATAGTGCCTTATGCCGTGTCGATAGCAATGCTGGTCCTGGTGGCATACTTCGCAAGGGGAAGGTACGTTAAATGGAGAAAAAGCAAGATCAGGTACATCTTCCCACTTGACAAGAACAAGCTTCCGCAGGAATCGATGGATTCTTTCTGGGTGGGAAAAATCGCCGAGACCGAGAACAAGACATTCATAGACCCGAAGGACCTCATGACGCATTTCCTTGTCGCCGGCGCTACCGGGGCTGGAAAATCGGTAGGAGCATCCGTTATAGTGGAAGAGGCGCTGGACAAGAAAATACCCGTCGTGGTATTCGATCCCACCGCGCAGTGGACGGGCTTCGTCAAGCCATGCGAGGACGAGTTCGTTCTCCGCAGGTACCAGGAATTCGGGATGGATCCGAGGGAGAAGAAGTCGTACAAGGGCATGATATACGAGATCGAGGACCCTCACGTAAAGATCGACATCAGGAGCTATCTGAACCCCGGAGAAATAACGGTGTTCGTGATGAACAAACTGAAGGCGGGGGAATATGACATCTCGGTTAAAGACATAATCGACATGATATTCTCGATAAAATGGGAGGAATCAACTTCCCTGAAGATGATAATAGTCTTCGACGAGGTCCACCGCCTGCTGGAGAAGTACGGCGGAAAGGGAGGTTACGTCTCCCTGGAGCGCGCCTGCAGAGAGTTCCGAAAGTGGGGCATAGGGGTGGTAATGTGCTCCCAGGTACTGACAGATTTCAAGGAGGCAATAGCGGGTAACGTTCTTACCGACATCCAGCTTAACACGAAGGCAATAGAGGACATCACGCGGGTAAAGGACAAATACGGCGAGGAATACGCACAGCGCATTTCGAGACAGGGTATAGGGGTTGGGATGTTCCAGAACCCGAAATACAACGAGGGCAAGCCGTACTTCGTCCAGTTCCGCCCGACATTCCACAACCCTCACAAGATTTCCAACGAGGAGATGGAGATGTACAAGGAGTTCGCGATAAGAATAAAGGCGATCAGGGACAAGATAGCTAAGATGAAGAAGGGCGGAAGGGACACGAGCGACGTCGAGCTGGACCTTAAACTCGCGAACGACAAGCTGAAACAGGGAAGGTTCAGGATGGCGAAAATTTATATTACATCACTCGAAAAGTTATTAGGAGTATAACGACGATTCACATTTTTGATCAGAGTCGTCTTTTGGAAAAGGTGATCTCTTGGCAGAAAAGGAAGACCAGAAAAATCAGGAAAACCTGATAACGAAGTCTGAATTCGAGGCGCTGGAAAGCAAGGAAGGCAAGAAGAAAGGCCATTTCAGCATCTTCGGAAAGAAGAGCAGGGAAGACAAGCTAAAGGAAATAATCGACAGGCCCGATTCAAGGTTTTCCGGGGGCGGCGATATAGACGCTCTTTCTATGAAAATCGAGAAAATCCAGGCCAAGATGGAGATGAACGACGACCTCAGAAAGACGACCGACGAGAGAATTTCGTCGCTTTCAGAAGAGATCGGTGAACTGAGGTCCGCGCTTCTGGAAAAGGAGAAAACATTCAACCAGATGGAATCCAGCTTTAAAAAAATAATTGATGTGACCGAGGAGATAAAGCCGGAAAAGATAGTCAAGGAGATAGCGGACAAGGGAAACGAAATAGAAAAGAACCAGTCGAGGCTGGACGCCCTCGACGTCAAATACGAGGACATGAGGAAGAACGTGAAGGAGATAAAAGCCCTTCTGGAAAAGGTGAAGGACATCAAGAAAATCTTCCTTCTGTCCGAGCAGCTGGACGAGAAGATAAACAAAGTGGAAGAGGAAAGAAGGAACATAACTAGGATGACAGGAAAGATCGAGGCCATGTTCTCGGAGATAGGGGAAAAGCTGAAGGAATTCGAGAAATCCCGGGAAAAGATAGAGGTTAACAGCGAGGCCGTTTATGACCTCATGAAATCGCTTGACGCGCTCGAGGTAAGGATTGAGAAGTTCGCAGACAAAGAGAAGCTGGACCAGATACTCGACAGCGTCGGGGACATGAAGAACGCCGCGGAGAACAGGATAGACGACATGAAGGACATCGTTGACAGGCTTCTTGAAAACCTGAAGAAGGCCGGAATAAAGCAGATACTGAAGGAAGAAGGCGGCGGAAGGGTAGACGAGATACTTAGGGCAGTCGAAGAACTGAACAAAAGGGAAAGGGTCGCCGTAAAGCTGCCCGGCATAAAAATGAAGGAAAGGCGGGAGGAAAAAAGGAAGGAACCCGAAAACATTCAAGAAGAAATATCTGATTTTGAAGAGGCTCCGGAGGAAAGCCCGGGAGAGGAGCCGGAAGACATCATTGGTAATGTTGAAAAGCCAGAAGAACCCGAAACACAGGAGGAGCCGGAGGAACCTGCGGAAATCCAGAAAACGACAAAAACGAAATCCGTGAGCAGCCTGAACAGGATGGTATCCCAGATAAAGGCAAAAATGAAGGCGAGGAAAATCAAGGAAGCGAAGGAGCTTTACGCCAAGCTTCTACAGTCTTATGAAGGCATGAAATCGGAGATGGAGCTTGACGAATACGTTTCCCTTTACGAGACCATATCCGATCTTCACAATAAGCTGAAATGATTTATCAATTTAGCCCGTAATAATACGATTTTATCGTTACAAACCCTTCACTCTCATTCGTTTCTTTCTCAAATTCGATGCACGCTGAAAATCCCTGGTCAGGAACCTCTCCGGAAAAATCATCTCCCCCCGCCGGTTCGCCGGAAAACATTCCGGTCATCTGCATCATTCCCAAAGAAAGAACAAGCAGGCACAATGTTATCACTGATATTAATTTGACCCTGTACATGAATGTATTATGGTTCCCGTTCATCCTCTTTTCCTTCTTCTTGGCGGACTTCACATCCTTTCCGAGGTAGATGGTCTTTACCTTGCCGTTCTCCCTGGTGGACGTGTAATAGTAAGTGATGTTCTTGATTTTTTTCTTATGCATGTTTTCCTCCCCCCAGCCTCCTGAACATCAGCGCACCGATCACGATCATCACCCCGACTATGATGTACAGGCCGTAATCACCGATCGGGCTGCTTACGGCCTTCTCACCCTTCACATTGAACGTACTCGTGGAAAGCGCCTCCCTTCCGGTGTAAGTCACGAAGCTTTCGAAAATGTACTGGCCCGGTTCCATGTCATCCGGAAGGAACAGTTCCAGTTCCTTCTCCTTCTGCTCGACCACGGCGATGGTCTCCGACCTCTCGGTTATCATATCTCCCTGCAGGGTCTTCGCCGAATACGTGATGAATACGTCCACCTTCGCCCTCGGCCCTCCTACATTGAGAATCCTCAGCATCGCCTTCACCGATCCGCCCGGGTCGGCCTCGTGCGTTATCATGTCTATGCTCACATCGAACGACGGGACGTTAGCCGAAGCGTACATCTCCGTCTTTATGTGCTTCTGGTACTCCGGGTCGTAACCGGCTATTATGACCGGAAGCTTCCACTGGCCGCCGCCGAGGACGGATACGTTGTATGTGATCTGGATGGAATCGTTGTCGTAAAGGTTCCCGTCCCAGTTGGAATAAGCGTATGAGAAGTTGTAATAGTATATATCAATGTAATTCCCGTCCGGAAGGACCGTCTGCGTCGGGTCTCCCACGTAGAAATCCGTCCCGTTGATCAGCTCTACCGTTGTATCCGATGTCTGGTTGTAATAGGTGACGTTCCTGTTGTATATCGTCGCCCCCTGGGGCAGGTAATCGGATATGAGGATCTGGCTCATCGGGCCGCCGATCGCCCTCAGTATGATCCTCACGCTCAGGTTCTGAGGATTGGAAAGATCGGGTATCCAGATGTCCTTGTAGCCGCGAAGAACGATTTCCGACGAATATATGTAATCAAGTATGTTGCTGGTCTTGGAGTTGCTCTCGTTGTCCACAGCGGTCGCGTTTGTGTACAAGTACCTCGTGTCGTTCGGTTCCATCTGTGATGAGGTCATCGAATACGTAATGCGAACAGTGTCGTTCTCCTCCATGTAGGTTCCCGCGTCCGTAAGCGAGATGTTCGATATGTTGACGTATACCTGTGTATCCAGGGAACCGCTCCTGTCCACCACACCTACATCAACGCTGGTGTTCCCGGTGATGTCAACGATCGAATACGGGGAATAGTCGATGAAGTAAACCCTTATGTCCCCTGCGTCAGGGGCGGTGAAATCGTATGGGACTTCGTCGGTTATGTTTATCATGGGAATCTCGTTTTTCGTCTGGTTGATCTTTGCTTCCACCACCACGTCAATGGTCTCATTCTCCCTGCCCACTATCCATTCGGGATCTATCGTTTTCGTGATCTCTATGCCAAGGAGGGATACGGTGAACCATATGGTGTCGTTAAGGCCCATGTTTCCCACCGTATCATTGCAGTAGACCATAAGATGTAACGTCCCTTCTCCACCGGTATCGATCACGTCGTACCAGTTCGTGCCCGAATCGTTGCTCATCGTGCTGTTGGAACCTCCTATGTTCCATAAGCATGTGTATGCCTGTTCGGACGTGGTGACGTTGAGATTA
Source organism: Candidatus Aenigmatarchaeota archaeon (assembly GCA_016932215.1). Classification (GTDB taxonomy): domain Archaea; phylum Aenigmatarchaeota; class Aenigmatarchaeia; order QMZP01; family QMZT01; genus JAFGDH01. Next base: position 29,735 of record JAFGDH010000027.1, read on the forward strand.
ATCGTTGCCTTTGAGTATGTCGAATTGGAAGGGTTGTCTATTGTTATTACTATGGCCGTCGAATCCACGGTGAAATTCGTGACTGCGGTTGTCGAGGAATAGGACGAACCGTCGTAAGTCCTGCACCTCACGAATAATGTATCATCTATGTTCGGGACATTGAATGTGCAGTTCATGTTGGAATACGGGTAAGCGAAGCTCCCGTCCGAACAAACATCGTTACCGTTGGATGGTGTGCACAAATCGGCGGTATCGTTGCAGCAGTAAAGATAAAGATCATCCTGGTCGTCGTCTCCCTGCCCTGACGGGGTGATGGTCTGGAGAGCCCCGCCGGCGATCGGGTCTTCGGATTCGGTTATGGAGGTTAATGTAGGGGCGCTGTTCAGTATAGTGAGCGCGCTCGAGTTCTCCGCGGTCCCGTCCTCGTAA
>JAFGDH010000028.1 GCA_016932215.1 Candidatus Aenigmatarchaeota archaeon
CAAAATACAGCAAAGGAAGGGCAGCCATGAAAAGAATGGCTGATGCAGAAAGAAAAAACAAAGACCAGAATATAATGGTAAAGAGGGGCATGGGAAGATACCCGAAATGCCTTTCAGAAAAACCCTATTCGGGAATGTGTCCAAATGATACACCAAAAGACCCAATAAATGTTCCGGCTGATTGTAAACAATGTCCACAGTTCGTAAACAGCAAATTTTATGCAGAAAAATATATGACACATGAAAGAAGAATTGAAAATCTCAAGAAAAGAGGATTGCCTATGGTTTTGGATAGCAATGGTGGAATAAACAAATGAAAATTTTGACTTTATTAGCAAAAACCCGACTTTATTAGCAGAAGTCAGTTAATTAGCAAAGCTCCGGTAAAATTAACCTTTTTAAACCTTTGCTGACAATTACATTATCGAGCGGCCAAAGCGAGAGGGATCACCTGTTCCCATTTCGAACACAGAAGTTAAAACTCTCCACGGTCTGGGAATTACTGCCGAATAGGTGGGAAATCCAGAACGCTGCCCTCTATTTTTCGAAGGAAGCAGGCGAGCCTGCTTCTATCTTATTTTTTCCAAGGAAACGGGATTATCCGCTTTTTTCACTTGGGATAAGCGTTATAATTGAGAAGATTCAAGAATTAAGCGTATATGCTGAAAAAATACCTCGTGAATTCGAGACCTTATTCCTGGGTAGATCTGATATTAGTCGGGCTGCTGGCCAAGTTCTCCGTTACCAGCGAACTCGTTTTCGTCAACAAGGATTTTTTCATGGCCCTGAGCCTGATATTCCTATGGGTGGCCCTTAATTTCTTCCTCGAATATACACATTCCTACAGCTATAAAGGGAGGTTCCTTAAGGTTCACGGCATGTTCTTCTTTGCACTCGGCGGCTTGATCGGGCTTATGATAAATCCGCTTTCATTCGTGTTTTTGGCATTCCTCGGAATATTCACGTTCATCTATCTCCAGAAATCAAGGAACAGCGTGTTCGGAAACCTGAGCTGCGTGATAAGGGGGGTTATTGAGTCCGTTTTCCTGTTTTACGCTCTAACCTTCTACGTATCGACGTTCACCATCCCTTCGATGGTGCTCGGTTTTCTCGTTTTCATGATCTACACAGCCCGTGCGCTGGTCGGGGACATAAGAGACCACAAGCATAACAGGAAAGCAGGCAAAAGGACGTTACCTGTGGTTTACGGGATCACACAGAGCAGGAACATAACAGTAATAATGCTGCTGCTCTCGGCAATCATCCAGATCGCCTACTTCAGTTCGTTTGCCATCGCAGTACCCATAATCCTGTTCACCGTTTCCGTGCTCTTCTTTTCCAACGGTTACGTTCTACATCACCTGATGATATTCACAACCATGTTCTTCCACGTTAACATGATCTACTATTTCACCCAGAACGACCTGCTGTTCACGAATCTGATCTATCTGGGAATACTGCTCAACATGATATTCTACCCGATGCTGAAACGTGAATCAAACCCGAAATTCGTCTGAAATCAGTAGCCGTTGTCCTGCCTCTCGGCGTTCTTCCTGTTCTTCTCCATGTACTTCTCGAACATCTCTTCCGGGGTGAATCCGAGCTTCAGGCACAGTGAAAGCCAGAAATGGAGAAGGTCGGCCAGTTCCTCCTTGAGCTCCTCCCTGGTGAAATCCTTGGGCTTCTTCCACCACTTCCAGTTGGAATGCTCCTTTATCTCCATCGCTTCCTCTATAATTGCCGTGGTGATCCTGTCTATCCATTCCTTATCGGAGAATTCGTAACCTGATCCATGTTTTTCCTGAGAATTCCTGATGTAAGTGTCCAGATTTTTCTGCTCCTCGAACATCCTTTCCAATTTGTCTTCCATAGCCATTCACCGGAATTATATATTTAAATTTGTAAATAAATAAAGAAGACATCAGATTCATCGAATGGTCAGTGCTTCGGTAGTGTAGTGGCCTATCATCTGGGACTGTCACTCCCAGGACCCGGGTTCAAAGGCATTCGAAACCGTTCATCGGTTTCTGGCTGAAATTCCCGGCCGAGGCGTCGGGCCTGTAGCTCAGCCTGGAATGCAGCGAAAGAAGCAGACTCCGTCCGCTTCGGTTAAATCGTTCGCAGTATGGGCAGTTAGAGCACCGGTTTCCTTAGGGGAAAAGACTTTCCTGGAAGTGTGAAACTTTTATCTGGGCATAAAAGTGTGTTGATGGCTTTCAACAGTCAAATGACAGAAAGACATCCGGGAGTCGCGGGTTCGAATCCCGTCAGGCCCATAAAAGCGTATGACGACTTACACAGATTGAATCAAGTCATCTTTCGATCAACAACTTATTACAGCCTGGATATATTGATAATAACTGTCCTTCGAAAAAGCCGGATTTGCCCAAAAAATCGACAATCTATTAAAAAATTCCTTTTAGAACGCCTATTTATAGGTGAAAAACCAAAAACTTTAAATACTTTAGCCCGACATATTTATCTTAACGCTTACAAGTATATACTACCCGTGGGAATCCCGCCGGAAAGTAAGTTGAATAACTCCTATCGGCTGCTTAGCCCAGCGAGTTATTGAAGGTGATTGCATCGATTGACATATTGAGACATGAGCTCGTACCAAGGTTCCGTATTCTTACAGAAGAAGAAAAAAAGCAGGTTCTTGAGAGATTCAACACCACTGAAAAGAAGCTTCCCAGAATCCTTGCAGACGATCCTGCAGTAAAGGTTCTGAAGGCAAAACATGGCGACCTTTTGGAAATAAACAGAAATTCTAGAATAGCCGGCGAATCAGTTTATTACAGGATTGTTGTTTGAGGTTTGGAGAGAGAATGTCATTTGTTACTCTGGTCAAGGGTTTTGAGAAGGAAAGGGAATGGGTCAAATACCAGATAGAATCATTTAACAATTTTATCGATTTCGGCCTCCAGAAAATAATAGACGAAGTGGGGGTTGTAAGGGTAATACAGGAAGCAGAGGACCTGAAGCTCAAGTTCGGTAAGGTGGAGATAGGTACTCCCACCATCCATGAAGCCGACGGGTCGACAAGAACGGTATACCCGAACGAGGCGAGGATACGCAACCTTACGTATATGGCCCCGATATACGTCAACATAACGCCCATATTCAACGGTGTCCAGGAAAAGATGGAAAGGGTCCATGTAGGAAACCTCCCAATAATGGTAAGATCAAAGGTATGCACGCTCTCGGATCTCGAAGAGAGTGAGAACATAGACGTGGGCGAGGATCCGACGGACCCCGGAGGTTATTTCATAGTCAACGGCACTGAAAGGGTGCTGGTTCTTATAGAGGAAATCACTTCAAACAAGCCGATTTTCGAGAAAACGCCCGAGGAAGGGGTGATGGTGAGGATAAACTCGGAGAAATCCGGCTTCAAGCAGAGGCATCTTATCGAGATGAAGCCTGACGGCGAGATAACGATCTCCTTTGCCAACATAAAAAAACTGCCGATAGTTGTCCTTCTGAAGGCCCTCGGCCTCGAGAACGACAAAGAGATGTGCTCACTTATTTCGAAGGACGACAGGATACTAAACGAATTCTACACAAATCTTTACGAGACAGACGTCATCACGACGGAGGAAGCGAAGGCATTCGTAGGAAGGAAGCTCAAGGTGAGCAAGGACTATGTCGACGAGAGGGTTAACCAGATACTTGACAGGTATCTCTTCCCCCACCTGGGGCAGGAACTTTCCGACCGTGCACTCAAGGACAAGTACATAGCAAGGATAATAAGGAAATGCATATCGGTCAAGCTCGGTATGTCCCCGGAGGACGATATCGATCATTACTCGAACAAGCGATTACTCATGTCAGGGGAGCTTTTCGAGCAGCTTTTCAGGTCCATCCTGCTGGGGCGATGGGGCCTGATAGCGAAGATGACTTATAATTACCAGAAACTGGTCAAGAGAGGGAAATTCCCATCAGTCCAGTCGATCATCGAGGCCAACACAGTCACTAAGCAGATACTTTCCTCGCTGGCGACGGGAACCTGGATAGGCGGGCGAACAGGAGTTTCGCAGAGGCTTGACAGGAGCTCGTTCATCAAGTCGATTTCCCATCTGAGGTCCGTGCTTTCGCCGCTGACTTCGACACAGGAACACTTCAAGGCAAGGCAGGTACACCCGACCGAGTGGGGGAGATTGTGCCCGGCCGAGACGCCTGAGGGTTCTTCGATAGGTCTTAGAAAGCATCTAGCCCTACTTACTGAGATAACCGCCGGCCTTTCTGACAAGGACGAGACAGAGCTTCTTAACAGCATAAAGGGGAGGGGAGTGAAATGAAGGCCCCGAAGGAAAAGGTTGACGTCTACTTCAACGGAAACTTCATAGGTTCCGTCCCCAACGCAGACAAGTTCATTGCCGATATCAAGAAGAGAAGAAGGCACAACATACTCCCAGACCAGATCAACGTGGCATATAACCAGAGCTTCTCCGAGATAAGGATAAATTCCGACTCAGGGAGGGCAAGGAGACCCCTTATCGTAGTTGAGGCAGGGAAGCCGAGGCTCACCAGCGATCTAGTTAAGAAGCTCGAAACGGGAAAAATAACATGGACTTATCTTTTGAAACACGGTATTATCGAATACCTGGACGCGGAGGAGGAGGAGAACGCGTACATATCCATTGATCCGGCCAGCGTCACCAAAGAACACACCCATCTGGAACTCAATCCGATACTCGTTCTTGGAATATCGGCAAGCCTTACACCCTATTCGGAATACAACCGAGGGGACAGGGTAAACTACGGCGCAAAGATGGTCGGTCAGGCGATTGGAGCGCCGGTGGACAACTTCCTGATAAGGGCCGACACCAAGTTCAATATTCTCGCATACCCGCAGCGTCCCCTTGTGAGGACCAAGACTGACGACATCCTTTCGCTCCATCCTTACGGACAAAACGTAGTGATAGCGATAATGTGCTGGGACGGGTTCAACATGAACGACGCCGTCGTTCTTAACAAGAGCTCAGTGGAAAGGGGGATGTTCAGGTCATTCTATTTCCGTACATACGAAACCTTCAAGAAGAGGTACTGGGGAGGACAGGAAGACAGGATAAGCATACCGGAACCGGGAATAAAGGGCTACAGGGGAGACGAGGCATACAAGGACCTCGCCGAGGACGGCATAATAAACATAGAGACGCCTGTTCAGTCGGATTCCATACTCGTCGGTAAGACATCACCCCTGAGGTTCCTCACGGGTGGGGATTTCACGATGGACATAGAGAACAAGAGGGAATCCTCGATAACGGTGAGGCATGGCGAAAAAGGAGTGGTGGACAAGGTTCTCATAAGCGAGACAACGAACGGCGAGCAGCTCCTGAAAATAAGGATAAGGGACCAGAGAATCCCGGAACTCGGGGACAAGTTCGCAACGAGGCACGGACAGAAAGGCGTAACGGCGCTGGTAGTTCCTCACGAGGACATGCCCTTCACAAAGGACGGCGTGGTTCCGGACGTTGTTTTCAACCCGCATGGCATTCCTTCGAGGATGACCGTGAGCCAGCTGATAGAAGTGCTGGCAGGGAAATGTTCCGCCTATTCCGGAAAGATAGTCGACGGTTCGACGTTCTCCGGGACGAAAGAGGACGAAATAAGAAAGGAAATGCTCAAGATGGGTTTCAGGGACGACGGGAAGGAGACGCTTTACGACGGAAGGACGGGGAAGGCTTACCAGGTTATGATTTTCACAGGAATTACCTATTACATGAAGCTTGACCACATGGTCGCTGACAAGATACATGCCCGTTCAAAGGGACCGGTGACCCTGCTTACGAGACAGCCGACGGAGGGGAGAAGCAAGCGCGGCGGCCTGAGGCTTGGCGAGATGGAGCAGCAGTGCCTTGTAGGTCACGGAGCCGCAATGACGCTCAAGGAAAGGTTCAACTCTGACGAAACCGTGATTCCGATATGCCAGAACTGCGGTCTTATAGCGGTTCATGACAAGACGAAAAACAAGACGCACTGCCTTGTCTGCAAGGATTCAAAGGTACTTTGGGTGAACACGTCTTACGCCTTCAAGCTGACTCTCGACGAGTTCAAGTCGATGGGCGTGTATCCGAAACTGGTGGTGGAGGAGATATGAATACTACAAGAATAGTCGGGATGAAGTTCGGGATACTGTCCCCGAGCGTTGTTAAGTCTCTGGCCACAGTGAGAATAGTCACTTCCGATCTTTACGACGCTGACGGATATCCTGTTGACGGCGGGGTGATGGACCCGAGGATGGGCGTCGTGGATCCCGGGATCAGGTGCAGGACCTGCGGTGCAAGCATCGGCGACTGCCCGGGACATTTCGGCTATCTGGAACTGGCGAGGCCGGTTGTGCACGTTCTGTACACCAAACAGGTTTACCAGTTGCTCAAGGCAACCTGCATCAAATGCGGGAAAATACTCTCCAAGAACCCGACATCCATAGACCAGGCGGCAAAAACCGCTACAAAGAAATGTTCCGCCTGCGGAAAGCAGCAGGGCAAGGTCAGCTTTTCCAAGCCTTACACGTATTACATCGGCAAGGAAGAGCTCTCTCCTATTGCGATAAGGGAATGGCTTGAAAGGATATCGGACGAGGACCTTAAAAAGATCAGCTTCCTCGGCGGAAGGCCGGAGTGGCTGGTTCTTACGCTTTTCCCGATACCCCCGGTGACGATGAGGCCGAGCATCACGCTGGAAACCGGTGAAAGGTCCGAAGACGACCTCACGCATAAACTTGTAGACATAGTCAGGATAAACCAGTCGCTGAAGGAGAACATAGACATAGGAGCACCGGAATTCATACTCAACGATTTATGGGAGCTTTCCCAGTATCACGTCGCAACTTATTTCGACAACGAGCTTACCGGGGTTCCCCAGGCAAGGCACAGGTCGGGAAGGCCGCTCAAAGGAATGATACAGAGGCTTAAAGCCAAAGAGGGAAGAATAAGGGGCAATCTTCTTGGAAAGAGGGTGAACTATTCGTCCAGAACGGTCATAAGCCCTGACCCGACGCTTTCCATAAACGAGGTAGGGATACCGGAAATCGTTTCCAGCGAGCTCACAATACCGCAGACGGTCACGTCCCTCAACATAAAGGAAATAAAGGACATGCTCAAGGACAAGAAGATAAATTACGTAACGAGGCCGGACGGAAGGAAGATAAAGGTCACGGAAGAGAACGTGAAGGATCTCATTTCCAACATCGACAAGGGATGGAGCGTTGACAGGCAGCTGAGGGATGACGATGTGGTTTTATTCAACAGGCAGCCGTCCCTCCACAGGGTTTCGATAATGGTTCACAGGGCGAAGATAACGCCATACAGGACGTTCCGCATGAACCCGAGCGTCTGCGCGCCTTACAACGCCGATTTCGACGGGGACGAGATGAACATACACGCCCTCCAGTCCGAGGAAGCCCAGGTCGAGGCTTCGATGCTCATGGACGTTAAGAACAACATAATATCCCCGAGGTTCGGCGGTCCGCTGGTGGGCCTGGACCTTGATCATATTTCAGGAATATATGCTCTCACGAGAAAGGGCACGGTTATCGCAAGGGAGGACACTGTTCAGCTCTTCGCGAAAGCCGGAATAGACATTGAAGTTCCCGATAAGAAGGAGTTCACCGGCAAGGAAATAGTGAGCCTTCTGCTACCGAAGGAACTGGACATGGGGTACAAGTCAGGTTCCTGCAAGGAATGCGATGTCTGCACGAAAGATAAATGCCCTTACGACGCGTGGGTTTCCGTCAAAAACGGCCAACTCGTCAGCGGCGTGCTGGACAGCTCGGCCGTGGGCGCGTTCAAGGGAAGAGTGATAAACAAGGTAAGAAGGCTGATAGACAACGACAGGCTCAAGGATTTCATTGACAATCTCGGAAGGATAGGCATTTCATATCTGATGCAGAGGGGATTCTCGATCGGGCTTTCCGATCTTGATCTTCCAGAAAAGGCGCACAGGGAAATAAGAAAGGAGATAGACGGGGCCGAGAAAGAGGCTGACGACCTTGTTATTTCATACAACAAGCACAAGCTCAAGGTTCTCCCTGGAATGACAAGAAAGGAGTCCCTCGAGACGCAGATACTTTCCTCGCTGGCAGAGGGCCTCAACAGGGTAAGCGAGATCATGGTAAAGAACATAAGGCCGAGCGACATACGCATCATGTCGGCTTCAGGCGCAAAGGGTTCCAACATAAACACCACCCAGATGGCCGCATGCGTCGGTTCCGAGACCATCCTCGGCCAGAGGATACAGAGGGGTTACATGGAAAGGATACTTCCCCATTTCAAGAAGAACGACCTTTCCGCCGGGGCGCACGGTTTCGTCGCCCGCGGTTTCAAGCAGGGCCTCACGCCGTTCGAGTTCTTCTGGAACGTCATGAACGGAAGGGAGGGTCTTATGGACAAGTCACTCCGGACAAGAAAGTCCGGATACATGCAGAGGAGGCTCATGAACTCCCTTCAGGACCTTAAGGTCTGCGATGACATGTCCGTGAGGGATTCGAACGACAACATGATACAGTTCTTCGCGGGCGAGGACGGGATGGATCCATCGAAGACTGACTGGGGGGAGCTGAAGTGGAGGTTCCATCTGGAAAAAGAGTGATGATTATGAGAGAACTGCCGGTAAAGATAAGAAAGGAAGTGGAGGAATACGCCGAGAAGAACAAGGTCGACCTTTCTGAGGTTATGGAAAAGGTGAAAAAGCTCTACAACGATGCCCTTTATTATCCTGAAGAAGCGATGGGAGTCGTTGCTGCACAGTCCCTTTCCGAGCCCGCTACGCAGATGACCATGCGAACGTACCATTTCGCAGGCACCGCCGGTATCCAGGTAACCCTCGGACTCCCGAGGCTCATAGAGATATATGATGCCAAAAAGGAACCGGAGACCCCGAGCATGACTATATACCTGAACCAGGATTATCAGACAGAGAATAAGGCAATGGAAGTCGCGAAAAAGATCAAAGAAGTCAAGCTCAGGGATTTTGTTGTCGGCGACGTCATCGACCTTATAAACCTCGTCATAAGGCTGAAGCTTGATATGGAAAAGCTCGGCAAGTTCGGCCTCGAGATAGAGAAGCTGAAGAAACACATAAAGATCAAGAACGTGGACGTCGAAACCAAGGGGTCCGAAGTCATAGTTACCTCCAAGAAAATGGAGAACATCAATCTCCACAAGCTCAAGTACAAGGTCATGGAATCACATATCCGCGGCGTCAAGGGGATATCCCACGTCATCGTCAGCAAGGATGAAATGAAGGGATGGATAATAAGCACGCTGGGATCAAACCTGAAAAAGATACTGGAAGTGGAAGGCGTGAACCCGGAAATAACGACCTGCAACAACATATTCGAGATATACGACGTTCTCGGGGTGGAGGCGGCCAGGAACGCAATAATAATCGAGGCAATAGACACGATAGAGGAGCAGGGACTGGGGGTTGACCCGAGATACGTCTCTCTTCTTGCCGATCTCATGACATCCTCAGGAAGCATAATGGGAATAGGGAGATACGGTGTAGCCGGCAACAAGGATTCCGTCCTGGCGAGGATGGCCTTCGAGGAGACGAAAAAGCACATAATAACGGCAGCCATAGAGGGCATAAAGGACCCGCTGAAGGGCCACGTAGAAAACATAATAATGAACCAGGTGATACCTGTCGGCACCGGCGCTTTCCAGCTAATCGGAAGGTTTCCCGGGCAGGTAAAGGCCGCTGAAAAGCCTGCCAAGAAGGATTCGGCCCCGGAAAAGGAAAGGGGAATAGAGAAGGTAAAGGAAATGGAGAAGATATTTTCAAAGAAAACCGCTTCCAAGCCTGCCAAGAAGGAGACAAACAAGAAGCCGAAAAAAGCCGAAAAACCGGCAAAAAAACCAAATAAGGCCACAAAAAAGAAAAAATGAGCTTATATTCTAAAAACTTTTAAATAGTTTCAACAACAATTTCACTATTAATCAACCAGACAAGAGGAAAAACATGCCGACATACGAGATTGACGTCCCGGAAGGGATAGAGATAAGAGAAGAGAAAAGAAGCATAATCGTTAAAGGGAAGAAAGGCGAATTATCGAAGGAGTTCAAGAACCCTTTCATAAAGGTTAAAGTAGACGGGAAAAAGATTGTCCTGTCATCCGAGACAGAGAGAAAGAAGGTGAAGGCCATAATGGGCACATGGAGGGCAATCCTTAAAAACATGTTCAAAGGCGTTTCTAGGGAGTGGAGAGGCGAACTCAAGATGGTTTACTCCCATTTCCCCGTCAAGATCAAGACAGATAATAACAGGCTGGTTATAGAGAATTTCCTGGGAGAGAGGAACCCAAGATCCGTTCCCATTCCCGAAGGCCTGAAGGCAGAGGTGAAGGAGAACGTAATAACGGTGACCGGCCTTGACAGGGAAAGGGTCGGGCAGCTCTGCGGCAGAATAGAGCAGATCACCAAGGTCAGGGGATATGACAAACGGGTATTCCAGGACGGCTGTTACATAACAAAGAAACCGCACGTGGAGGAGACCGGAAATGAATAAGGAACTGCTTGAGCTGAGGAGCAAGATTAAGAAGAAGAAGCCGAAATTCAAGAGACAGGAACATAAAAGAAAGGGACTGAAGGACGTTTACAGACGTCCCAGGGGAATCCGATCCAAAATTCGGATGAGGCTCAAGGGAAAATCCAGGCTCCCGTCACCGGGTTACGGCAGCCCTTCAGAGGTGAAGGGTCTCAACAGGAACGGCCTGAGGGAAGTTATTGTTTTTAACCGGAAGGATCTGGAAAAGGTAAACCCGGATAGCGACATTGCCGTAATTTCCGGTACGGTCGGCATGAAAAAAAGGATTGAGATTCTTGAACTGGCACAGAAAAGCAATATAAAAGTGCAAAACAAATAAATTAGCGCGGGTGTTTTTTGTGATCTCGAAAAATTGTCCAGTTTGCGGTACTCATGGAAGGCTGTGGAACAAGCAGCCGGAGGCCTTTTTGTGCCCGAAATGCTTTACATTCTACAGCAAGTTCGGTCTCATTCTCGAGAGCGAAGCAGAAACGGAACCTGTAGAGCTCTGGACCTAGAACCTGAACATGTGCTTTTCAAGGTCTATCCTCCCGTTAACGATTTTTATACCCTCTTTTTCGAGAAGTTCCGTCTTTTTATCCGTTTTTCTTTTTCCGCAGTATCCTCCAACCCTCCCGTCAGAGCAGACAACCCTGTGGCACGGAATCACTATGGGATGTTCGTTCCTCCTGAGCGCCTGGCCTACCGACCGGTATCCAGTTGTCCCGAGAGCCTTCCCGATCTCCCCGTAAGTAGTCACTTTTCCCATAGGGACCCTTTTAACGAGCGAAAGAACGTCATCCTTGAACATAATTTTACTTAAAAATCCCTGATTTAAATTTTAAACATGCCCGCGAAAAGCAAAAACGCGACCATTCGTCCAAAAGACGACGTCGTGATATTCATTCTTAAAAAAATCCTTAAGAAACACTGCGAAATAGAATCGCAAAAAAGGCTCAGGGATTTCGTTGTGGAAGATCTGAAAAGGGTCGAGCCGAGGTATTCCATATCCGGCGAAAGGATACGGAGGATTTGCGTTAAGACGCCGGGAATATACATGAAAATACACACGAGGAAGGGCAAGGCCAGGGAAAAGTGCCCTTCCTGCGGGCATTCCCTTCAAAAATCATTCACGAAGAACCTGAAGGGAAAGAAGTTCCTTGTCAAGGCTTCCTGCCATAAGTGCGGGTACAAATCGTCCGCAGGAAAATGGATCCCCAGCAAATACGAATTCAGAATCAGGTAAATACAGCACGTTATTTTTCAGATTATTTATCGAGATAGTCCAGTATTCCCCCTATCACGCCTATTACCGGACCTATGAACATGCCGCCGAAAAAGAACCCTATTACCGAAAGCATTATGGTAAGCAGACCCTTGATACCCGTCTTCTTCTCGACCACGTGCTCCGCCTTGCCTATGACCTTCCTGTGTATTCCCTGGTTGTCTCCTGAATGCGGCTTCATTTTATGGAAGTTTACGGCGATAATCGCAATCCCGAAAACCATCCCGATTCCCCCGAAAATCATGTTGCCTAATCCCTGATTTGAAAACAGATAGAATGCCATCCCTAGCTGTGAAAACAAGTCCATGGTAATCTCCCTGAAGATCAGCGTGTAAAGACCGTTTATCAGAATCAGCACGCCGCCGATCATTGAAAGAAGAAGGCCGTATGTATAATTGTTCCCGGAAACATTCCTTACTTTCTGCGTCTGCAGATGTTCCTGCTGCATCATCTGCTGTTCCTGTATGCGCCTGTTCTTCAGCTCCTTCTGGTTCGAGAGAATCTCCTCGACAGCCCTCATGGCACTGTCGATTTCGCTGCCCAGCCACCCGGCCTGTATTAGAATGTCCCGTACCTTTCTCGCGTCCTGTCCGCTCTCCACCTGGGATTTTATGTAATCAAACAGCTCTTTGTTGACCATGTTTCATAATTGGACGGGCTTACTTATATTTTTCGGTCAGCTTAGTTCTTCTCAACTGGTCCAGATTCTTCGCCCCTACAAGCAGCATTGCTGTCTTGAGTTCAAAAATAATCTGTTCTATCCTTTCCTTCACGGCTTCCCAGCTCTTCGTTGCCGGTTTCAAAACCGGAAGCGCAAACCCGACTACCGCGGAACCCATCGCAATCGCCTTCGCCACATCGATGCCGTTCCTTATGCCCCCGCTCGCCATCACAGGGATCTTTACCTTCGAGACAACGTCTTTAAGCGCTTCCGCGGTGGGTATTCCCCATTCCAAAAAATTGTCCATCTCCCGCTCGCTCCTGTAGCTGTCCACCTTTATCCATGAAGTCCCCCCGGCCCCGGACACATCTATCGCCTTGACCCCCGCCAGGGCCAGCTGTCGCGCGACGTCGCCGGATATGCCCGTTCCAACTTCCTTGACAAGCACCGGGAACTTCACTAAAGCCGTGAGATTCCTGATCTTCTGCAGTACGCCGGACCAGGCGTAATCCCCCTCATCCTGCGCCATCTCCTGGGCCGGATTCAGATGGACTGCCAGACCGTCCGCCCCGATATTTTTCACCATCAGCCTGATCTTCTCGATATCATATTCAAATAACTGCATCGCCCCTATGTTCCCGAGGATCAGCGTGTTCGGCGCGACGTGGCGGACTTCGTAGGTCTTGATCAGTGACGGCTTCTCGAGCATCGCCCTTTGCGATCCCACACCAAATCCGATCCCGAGAGCCTCGCAGGCGAGCGCTATGTTCCGGTTGATCTTCTGCGCCTGTTCAGTCCCGCCGGTGATCCCGGTCACGAAAAGCGGATAACCTAATCTCTTCCCGAGAAACCTGGTAGAGCAGTCGATCGCCTGGAAATCCACCTCAGGCAACGCCTTATGAAGGAATTCGTATCGCTCGAACCCGTTCCCCTTCATGTACTCGACATCCTCTTCAAGGCATATCCGTATATGATCATCCTTCCGCGATTTCGTCGTCTTCTGCTTGGGCATAATTAGTATTGAAGTGGATTATATAAAAAACTTGGATCAGCCTCATCTAAAACAATCCATGAAATCCCCGGAAGTGACCAGTTTCCATTCATTCTCTTTGGCTATTTTGATTAGCTTGTCTTCTCTGGGATTAAATACAATCGGGTTTCTGGATTTTTCCATTATGATTCTATCTCCCATCGAATCGCCTATGGTGACATAATTATTCCCGAGAAGATCCGAAGCCATCCCCTTGTTTAATGAAGTCATGTAGAAATCCGGATGGGATCCAGTATACTTTCCATTTTCAATAGGTGATACTGATCCGAATGAAAGGGGGACATCCAGCCTTTTTCCAATTACATCTATTATTTCCATTGAACTTGCTGAAATTAGAACCGGCATTATCCCATTTCTTTTCAAATGTTCGATCGCATCCGGAACGTTCTGATATAGTTCTATCCCTTCTATCGCGTATTCCGCCGCCTCAGCGACAGCCTCGGTTCTCTGCCATGCCAATCCGGATGAATGGGCTTTCGCCAGTTTTACGACTGCCTCATCCTGCGTCATTTTTCCTGATTGATATTTTTCTTGTCTACCTGTAGTGTTTCGTAAACATCCGTCCTAAATAGCCCGTTTTCCAGAAGAAAATCCATTAAGGTTAATTCTGTTATTCCGTCCACTATCGTATTATCTACGTCTATGAATGCCTTGCGTTGGGATACCGTTCCGTTTCCATACCTTTGCAATATTGAACTAGGATCACCTTCTCCGTAGTATCTGTTCCAAGTACTCGGCATACCTATTATTCAAAAATAACCTTTTTATGCTTTGATCAACGTGCCCTTCACTTTCTTCCCTTTCAGCGCCTTCTCCACGTTCCCGGCCCTGCTGGCGTTGATGAACTGGGAACTGATCCCCAGCTTTGCTAGCGTGATCATCTCGCTGACCTTGAGGAACATACCTCCCGTCACGTCGACGGAACTCGACCCTGTCAGGCCGTTCTTGATCTTTCTCCAGTCTTCCAGCGTGATCTCCTTAATCAGCTTCGCCTTCCTGCTCCTTTTCGGATCTGCCGTGTATATCCCATCGACATCGGTCGCATGGATGATCTTGTCCGGTTTCAGTTCTTTCCCGATCCACGACATGATCATGTCACCGGAAAGGATGGAGCATTTCTGCTTCGTGTCGACCGCCGGGACGCCGTAGAGGACGGGAACCATCCCTATCTTTAGAAGCTCCTTCACCCCGTCTAGGCACATGTGCTTCAATCGGATGTTATGCATCACCGCGGTGGACGAGGCGAGGATGGGTATGGCCGGTATCCTCTGGCTCTGGAGGGATTCCGTTACCATCGCATTGAACCTGTTCTGGACCGTCTGGGTCTCGGCGAAATCGACCAGCTGCTTGGAATTACGGATGCCTTTGTGTATCTTGTTCTTGTGAACCATGTGATGGCCGAACGAACCGGCTCCGTGGATGAGAATCAGCTTCATCCTCCTCGGGTTGTATCCCTTTCTTATTTCCTTTGAAAGCCGGTTTATGGCCTTCCTGTTCTCGGTGAACGCCTTTTTCTTGTCCGTGATAACCGATCCGCCGATCTTCAGAAGCACGAGGTCTTTCATTATATTAGTTTGAAAAAAGAGGTTAATAAATTACTTCAAGAAAAGCTTGTTGATGATCTCAATCGCGTAAGGTGACAAATTCATTTTCTTCATCTGCCGGATAGTGAACCATCCCAGTTCCTTCGCGTCGTCTCCCGGCCTGATCTTACCAGCGATTTCACCCTCAAAAGTGTGACATCGATGAATATCACCAATGTGCATTGAATGGGTATGCCGGCATAACTTCTTCCCGATTTTCACTTCACCTAGCTCTTCCTTCGCCTCCCTTCTCGCTGCCTGTAACGGGCTCTCATTCCTCTTCACGTGTCCGCCGGGGATTCCCCACGTATCTTTCCACGGATTATGCCCTCTTTTTGCCAGAAGGATTTTGTCACCTTTTTTTACCAGTATGGCAGCGGTTTCGTGAACCATCATTCCCACCTCTCGTAAAGGTCATTCTCTATTCCCAGCGTATCCAGTATCTTCCCTACAATATGATTCTCCATTTCGTCCAGGGATTTTGGCTTAGAATATAATGAGATAACCGGCGGAAGGATGATCCCTCCTGCCCTGGTGACCCTTTCCATGTTCTTTATGTGGATCATACTCAGCGGCGTTTCCCTGGTAACCAGAACCAGCTTCCTTCGCTCCTTCAGCATGACGTCCGCTGTCCTCAGAAGAAGGTTCTCTGAATATCCGCTTGCCACGCCGGCCAGCGTTTTCATGGAACACGGGACGATGACCATCCCTTCTGTCTTGAATGAACCAGACGCGATGGAGGCAAATAAGTCCGAGTTATTGTGAAATTTTGTTGCAAGTTTTTCAACGTATTCCACTTTGTAGTCTGTCTCATGCTCTATTATCTTCTCTGCGATCTCTGTTATAATCAGATGGGATTCCCAACCCTTCTTTTTCAGGAACTCCAGCAGTTTTATCCCTAGAACGACGCCGGAACTGCCCGAAATCCCTACGACGATTTTAAGCATGGTTCACTTCACCGTTGTCCGCGTCCACGACAATCTTGTCACCGGTCTTGATCCCGTCTATCTCTATGTGGTCTACGCACGGTATGCCGGCCAGGATAACGCCTGTCGCCACGATGGTCTCAGTCTCCCTGTTCACTATCGCCTTGGGAGCGACGCCGTTCTTCTTCAGGCCGTAGATGACGTACGAACCCACGGTCGAACCTTTCCCGCTGGGGAAGACGAGTATCTTTCCCTTGACGTTCTTCCCCTCGAGAGGATGGCCCTTCTCGATGACCGTTCCGGTTTTCGCGTCTATCCCCCCGTAGAATCCGATGGGCTCGCTGGAAACGATGGCTTCCCCTTCAACCTTCCCTGGTGATATCATTCTTCCTTTCATACCAACAACTCCTCAACAAGTTTTTCAACGTCCCTGAAAATGACTTCCTGCTTACAGAATCCAGGCAGGTAATTCGCAGCCTTCCCGGAATTCACCCCGGTCCTCTTGTATCCCATTTCCTCTATGGGCGAAACCACCATGCAGGTGTCAGCGACGATCCTCCCCCCGGCCTTACGGATTTTGAGGGTGTATCCGAGGTTGTCCGCTAGCTGCTTCATGGCGCGGGAGGTGCATATCCATAGCGGTTTTCCCAGCCTCTTCCCTTCCAGCAGTGAAGCGACGTACGCTATCTCCCGGATGGATGCATGCGGGCATCCCAGTATAGCGATATCCGGATTCTGCCCGGTATTAAGCGTTTCGTAGGTTTCCTTCTTTTCCTTATCGCCGAAATCAAACGTTTCCAGTCCTCCCCCAACCTGCGAATCAGCCTCGGGGGTCAGTCCGCTTACGTGATAAAGAGCGACGGCCCCGGAAGCGGCCATTGCCGCTCCCAAAAATTTCAGCTCATCCGTATTGGCGTCCCGTATGCCCTTGAAGAAAGGGATCCCGTTCTTCGCATGCTTGCCGGCCCAGTATCCCAGTGCACCGAAGTCGGAACTGGTTTTCAGTTCGGTATTAACATTGATCCGGATGGTAGCTTTCCTGTTCTCCTCCAGGTGAAGGCCGTAATTCGGGGTCACACCGAGCAGCGCTGACGCCAAAGCCGATGGTCCGCCTTCCCTGTTGGTCCTAGCCCCGATAACGGAATTGGCGAAAGAGACAGCCGAAGACTCGGACCATGCGATATGCTCCCGGAACCTCGGAAGGTTTCCCGCCAGGTACGGCGTGCACGTTGCGGTCGTGTTTATGCCCATGTCCCCGAAGGCCCGCATTATCCTTATCTGCTTCTCAGCGAAATCCTTCGGGAATCCCAGTTCCTTCCAGTCCTTCATGTCCATTCCCGCGGGATTCAGGTAAGTGAGAACCCTGACTTTCCCCCCCTTAGAAGCGATGTCCTCCAGAAAATCCAGCCCGGGATCACCTATCGATTTGTAAGAAACGCCAGCCACCTGGACGCTCCCGACAGGGATCATTTTATCAGCGTTGTAAATCTCTCCCAATCGAACGAGCAATCTCATCTGCCTTTCGAGCACGTCCCCGTGCTCCCCGTTAAGAATGCTTTCCTCCTGCTTAGTGAGTTCCATCTTATCCCTCCAAATAATCCTCAACATTAAGGTCCATCGGCAGACCCGGCTTTTTGAAATCCCCCGGATTCTTGCCTTCCGGTATCGTGAGATCAAACCCGATTTTACATGTTTCCTTTGTCTCGAGATTTGAGCTAGGGTCGAGGGAAGACCCCTTTTCTCCAGGTTTCATGACAATATCCTTGTCTCCCTGGAAGCGGGTCGCCATAGCCCATTCTATTTCATTCGGGTTGCTTATGTCGATGTCCTCATCCACGACGAAAACATGTTTCATCGATTTGTGGCCTTTGAACGCCGCTTCTATTGCCGTCTTCCCGTCATCCGGGTTTTTCTTCCTTATGCTCACCGCCCCGTGCAGCCATGAGCACCCCCCGGGCGTTATCAATACGTCCTTGCAGTCGCATACCTTGGAAACCTCCTGATAAATGGTGGGTTCCCTCGGCATGCCCATGAGGACCTTGTGTTCCAGTCCTCCCGGAAGAAGGGCGTGGAACATCGAATCTTTTCTTCTGAAAATCTTTTTTATCTTGAATACTCTCTGCTCTCTCACTATGTCAGGGGTTTCAGTAAGATCAAGGAAAGGTCCCTCCTTTGCCTTTCTCCCCGTGACTTCAGCTATCAGAACTATTTCCGTCTCCGGGATTTTGTGACCGGCCAAATCGATCAGTTTCGTTTCCCCGAAAGCATTTGCTATGTCCAGTTCGCTTTTATCAACTTTAGTTGATATGGAAGAAGCGAGCATAACCGGAATCGTATTTCCGATGCATATCGCAAATTCCTTCAACCCCCTCTCCAGATAAGTGTTGAAATCCCTTTCAAGTATCCTCATCACGACCTCGTCCTTTCCAAGTATCATGGTCCTCTGGTATGATGCGTTTTGTCCGTATTCCGGATCATTCGCGATAACTATGGAAGACGCTATATATGGTCCGCCGTCAAACGGATAATACGTCAGTATGGGTATCTTCGAAAGATCTGGTTCCATCTCTTCGTACCCTTCGGCACCAATTATTCCCGGAGGCTTCGGGTTTTCAATGCCTTCAATAAACTTTTTAAGCAGGTTTTCCTTGGTTGTTTCCAGACCAAGCGCAACCAGATCCTTGGTAGAACACACGTTCGCCACAACCGGCATCTCGTATCCCTTTACGTTCTCGAAAAGCAACGGCCTGCCATCCAGCTTTTTCATGATCGTGGCTATCTCGTACTTAACATCAACAGGCTTCTTGATGTGAACAAGAAGACCCTTTTGATCAAGCAGATCAACAAATGCCCTGAGATTCATCATATCACCTCAACACTATAAAATATATTAATTATACGATAGAGATTCGACTTTTAAAAGTAATGCAATTTTATCGATGATGAACGAAATTGATTTTCAGCTCCCGACATTAAAACCCAGATCCTTCATGTGCATGATGGCCTCGAATTTCCTCATAATTTTCCGTTAAAATTAAGCCTAAAAAAGCTTTATAAATCATTAAATCAATAAAATATTACTAAAAAGTAGTTAAATTTATGGTGTTGGTATGACTATAAAAGTTCCGATGCATGATGAAGTTCTGATGCCTATTAATTTGGGTAGTCCCCTGAGGTGTCCTTCCGAGGACTGGGATAAATACGGTATCAGCTGGGATACGGGTTCCGAATACATTACACTGATAAACGCTGGAAGATTCCAGTACCAGCTTGAATACGGTTCAGGCGATCCATCACAGCATGCCATAATTGGAAAGGCGTCTAAAAGAGCATTCGGCGGAAACGATAACAATCAGATTCTCAGGGAAGCGACCGGAAAAATGGTCGCTGCTTATCTTGACAGGAAGAAACCGGGAAAATACATTGTAGTTGATATTGGTTCCGGTTCCGGTTTGTCCGCAGAACAAATGATAAAGAGCCTACCGAAGGATTTCAAAGGTGAGGTAGAAATCGTCCTTCTTGATGTTGCCCTAGGACCGCTTGAAGAAGCAAAAAAGTTGGTGGAAGGTTATGGATTAAGATGCGAAACGGCTAACTTGACCCAAGACCAGATACAGAATTATATGAAAGAAAGACAGGCAGACGTTCTTATGCAGGTCGGTTCGATACATCATGATCCTGCCATCCCGTTCGATACTTTCTATAAGGTTTTGAAGGATGGCGGAATACTGGTTTCTGGCGACTGGCATCCCCAGACATGGCAGGAACCGTCTTATGTTTTACATATGCTTGAAGGAATGGAATGGCCCAGAAAAGAGGAAGGTCTTGACAATTACAGAAAAACGTATGGTGTTGAAGACAAATCCCTTCCGGACGACCCAAAGGACAGGAAGGCAATAACGGATATCTGGGAATTCTGGAGGCAGTATCAGGGAATGCTGGCTGAACAAGGAAATTTTGGCAATAATTCAATATGGCCTCATGAAAGCCATCAGGATTCTAGGAGATATGTTGATAAGATGAACAGGGCAGGTTTTATCACACAAAATTCTGATGATGGCGAACTTGCCGAAATCCGTCAGGAATCAGGAATGGTTGAACCAATACATCTTTTTTATTATGACAGCTCAATAATCGCGGAGACCTCTGGAATAAAGAGGTTATGAATAATTTAGTTTTTACACCCCGATCCTTGTTTTCGTTGTCATGAACCCTTCTTTTTCGATTGCTTCCGCTACCTTGTCCTGGAGATCTTTTCCCGGCGTCAGGGCGATCACGTTCCCCCCGCGTCCGGTTCCGGTCAGTTTCGCTCCAAGTGCCCCGTTATCCTTCGCCACCCTGACGATTGTTTCGATTTCGTCACACGAAATCGTGGACTCCCTGAGAAGATCCTGGTTTTTATCGAAGAGTTCTCCCAGTTTCTTGAGGTCATGATCTCCCAGCGCCTTCTTCCCTTCTTCGAAAACCTGATCGTATTCCCTGAAAATCCTTTCATACTTTTCGGGTTCGGATTCCTTCGCTTTCCTTAGATCGGCGACCACTTCTTTGGTGCTCTGGGTTATTCCGGTGTTGGCTATAACGATTTCTATCGGTTCCTTGACAGTGATCTTCTCGATGAAATTCGGCCCGCCTTCCATGTTCTTCCGGAAGATCAATAAGCCACCGAAAGTGGCGCATGTATTGTCTATTCCCGAAGGCGTTCCAGCGGACGCCTTCTCCCCCTCGTACGATACTTCGTTTATCTTGTCGTCATCCATCCCAAGGTCAAAATATCCCGATAATGCCCGGGCGATCGCGGTCGACATGGCAGAAGATGATCCGTTACCGCTCGTGCAAACAAGCGTCCCGTCAAGAATTATTTTTATCGGGTTCTTTTCCAGGTCGATGTTGAGGAATTTGATCATGAGTTCGATTGCCTTGTATATCTCTTCCCTTTTTTTCTCCTTGTATCCGGGGGTCTCCGGACGGTTGTCGATGAGAGTGAACCCCTTGCCTTCACCCTTCTCGATTTTTGCCTTCACGTAATGTTCCATTGCCCCCGCGATTCCTGAGAGACCGTAAACGACATAATGCTCTCCGAAAAGAATAACTTTGCCGTATCCGATGTTTTCAGCCATAAGACCACCGCCTTTTCTTTGATTTATCTTATGTTTTTATCTTAAAAATATATTCTCTCTCCACCAATCACTATTAATGAAAAGGGTTCTCGTCGGAGGGGTGTTCAATATAGTCCACGCAGGCCACCTTTTTTTCCTGAGGGAGGCCAAGAAGTTCGGGGACTATCTTATCGTTGTCCTGGCGAGCGACATGACGGCAGTCCGGAACAAGAGGTATCCCATATTTTCCTCGGAAAAAAGGAAGAAGATACTGGAAAAACTGAAAATGGTCGACAAGGTCGTTGTGGGCGACAACATAGATTTCCTCAAGGTCGTGAGGAACGAGAAGCCGGACGTCATCGTTCTCGGGCATGACCAGAAGATGAGCGAAAAACGGCTGGAGCAGGAAACAAAAAAACTCGGGATAGAATGTAAAGTGATTCGAATGAAGAAGTTCAGGAGAGGTTATTCCGTCAGCAAAATACTGATGAAAGAAATAGAAAGCCGGGATGATCCCGGACACCACCCCATAACAAAGGAAAAACTATTAATTTAATCGGTTGTTACTTACTTCTTTTTCTTCGCTTTCGCTTTTTTCTTTGCTGCCATTTCGGACACCTCTCCCTTAAAAAACTTAAGCAGTGTATTTTTTGTTTCAATTATTAATTGCCTTCAACTAGTATAAAAAACCGTTTTATTTTTTTTGACGGATTGTCGAATTTTTTTCTCCATGAAAATTTCAGAAATGGTGCGACGTATCTGGATTATGCCAGAAATGTTCAGGATGTTTGCCATTTTCCTTTTTTACCCGGAATGTTTTTTTGCAGCCCTTGCATTTGACGCTCGTTTCGTTGATTTTCACCCTCTGCTCCCTGTCGCAGTGCGGACACAAAACCAATCTGGATTTCCTCATGATTCTATTTTGTTTCCGGTTCTTAAATAATAAATTAAGGCGTATTTTTTACTCCAGAAAAAACTGTAGAGTACCTATATATTATTCCTTTACAAAAATATTTTTAGATAGCATGAACAGCAATATCCACCCTTGGATGTGTAATTTCTTGGATATTGTCAGCTATCTCTTTGTCTCAACAGTCTCACACAAGAGAGGTCTGTTGGGATGATTCCGGTGCGGTTCGCCGCGGATGACCTTGACTTTTCGGCGGGATTCTTTTGAAGTTGGCTGTCCCCTGTCACTAGAGACTGAAGCAGTGCCCCGGGAGCTTTTTCCCATAGTGTGTGTATGTCTCTGGCTTCATAGATCTTTCGTGCCGGGGGCAGTGGGCTTCATTTATAGCAAAGCATCTTCTTTATTATGTTCGCAGCTAACGTCGCTGTCGTCGAATTGATTTCCGTTGATCCGCATTCCACAATGTCCATCCCGATTACCTTCGAAGAAGCTACTTCCTTCAGGATATTCAGGAACTCACCGAAATCCATCCCATTCGGCTCAGGCGTCCCAACCTCAGGAGAAATCTTCGGGTCGAAAACATCCATGTCCACCGTCACATAAACCGGTTTGCTGGTTTTCTGAAAACCATCGGTAACATTGACCTTCAACTTCTCCTCTTCCCCCGACCACGCCCTCGCCCCTACCTGCACTATATCGAAATCTTTTAGAGCGTGATTTACCCAGGTCACGTGCGAAAAGCGTTCGCCGAGAAATTCCGGCAGCATGTCCCTGTGCGCGTCGAAATCAACAACCGTTATCTTTTCATTGCGTAAATTCTTAATTGAATTGAGTATCCCCAACGTGACTAAGTGATCACCACCTAAAAAGATTGGAAGGACCTTCGGATTGGCCTCGAATAAAGATGTGATGGTGTCCTTTATCCTCTCCTCCGTGGGCTTCCAGTTGCCCGGGACAACCTCTATGTCCCCCAGATCGGCGAATTTGTATTTCTCGAAGACGTTCGTTTTCGTCTCCGGATCAAACCCTATCATGTTTTTGATCGCCTCGCGGATGAAGAAAGGGCCGTACCTCGTTGGATAACCCGTCTGCGAGAAGTCCCACGGTATCCCTAACAGCACGACGTCCGCCTCACCGACCGGATACTCGAAACTGAAGGTCTTTTTGGTGTAGAGCATATTGACTTTTAATGCAATATGGTTTTATATAATTATGAAAATCGATGAAATGAAAAAGAAGGCGGTTGATATCATAAAAAGAATAGACGAAAAAAACAACGGGGATCACAGCACAGAGTCAATTTTTTATCATACGATAGAGGAGATTGGAGAAATTTCCAGAGAATTGTATAACATGAAATCAGGCAGGGCTAAAATTGACAAAAAAAATCTTGCTCTGGAAATTGCGGACGTTTATCTCCTTCTGGCGCAGCTTTCTGAAAATTTCGGCATTGATCTCACTAAGGCAGTTAAGGATAAAATAAACGAACTGGAAAGAATCGCGGAACAATAAATATAAATTACTACTTTCTGATGATATATATTGTGTGATTAAAATGAAAAAAACAATGATATATCCGGGTTCATTTGACCCTTTCCATCTTCATCATTTCATTGGGCTTGTTTATTTCGGCAACAAATACAGAATGGAAAGAGGAATAATTATACCTTCGTATTCTCATCCTGAAAAGAATAATAAGGCGGATTTTGAAAAAAGAGTAGAAATTATTGATACATGGCTAAAAGATACCCCTCTCGGATTCCCTGTGGATGTTTCTTTGAGCGAGAAAGAAACAGGAAGCACGGGGAAAAGCATTATTGATATTTGTCGAAATAAAAATACTACCAATTACTTGCTCTTAGGGCTTGATACACTCTTTGAAAAATTCAGATATTTTGATGACAACAAAAAAATCATGGAAATGGTGAATTTAATCGTGAACGATTATGATCATGAGATAGTGGTTCATGAATCAAAAAACGGAGAAACTTATATTCAGAAACTAACAGAAAGCATGATACTCCCGACCGAAAATGTTATTCTGGATTCTAATCCGTTTAGCGGTCTGCATTCATCTGACATCAGACAATATCCAGAAGCCCACTTGAACGGGTTTCCCAAAAACGTCAGAAGACTTATCGAGAAATATTACATGGAATAATGAATAAAGTCTATTTGGCCGCCTTTATCATTATCCTTTCCCCGATCTTCCAGTACTCGACTTCCTTCCCCGGCTCGATCTTGCTCTTAAGCTCTTCGGGGATGATCGCGTCGAACATCGAGTAGTCCTCGAGGTCCATGAGCTGCGCCATGTCCCCGGATATGCTGACCACCTGAGCCCCTTTCTTGAGGATTATCGGGATTCCGCACGATGATGCCGTTGGCTTAAGAAGGGTTCTCTTCTTGTCGTCGAACACACCGACGGCTTCGACCCTTGCCTTTGTCGAGCCGTGCTTCCCGGGCTTTGACTTTGTGATCCTGACAACCTTGCAAGGTTCTCCGTCTATCGTGACGTAGGAACCAGGTTTCAAATCCTTTACTTCGCCTACCTTGTCTGCCATAAAAATCACTTATCTTAGTATTTAATTAGATTAATTATTAAAGATTTATGTCCGGAAATGCTTTTATAACACCTAGACTATAGAAATCTTTATATATAACTTATGCAAAATTATATTAACGTTTAGAGATTTATAATCACTAAAGGGGGGTAAAATGACCCAAAAATCTGATCCGAAAGAAAAACAGGTTTGTCCTGAATGCAAAGGTAAAGATATTAGATACGACCCGTCAAGGGGAGAAATGGTTTGTTCAAGCTGCGGGCTTGTTCTTGATCAGTCTGTAATAGACACAACGCAGGAATGGAGAGCATTCGATGATAACCAGAGATCACGAAGAGTCAGAACTGGCGCTCCGCTTACCGTGACAAAGCATGACCAGGGTATAACGACTGAAATCGGTAAAGGAAGAGGGGAACTCTTCAAGGTGGCCGCTAAGAAAAGAGCTCAATACTACAGGCTTTCCAAATGGCACAAGCGTCTTATCAAGTCAAAGGACAGAAACTTGTCTTTCGCTTTTTCGGAACTTCAGAGGCTTATTTCCTACCTCACACTGTCGCAGGCAATCCACGAAAGGGTTGCGAAACTCTACGAGAAGGCAGTCGAGAGGGGTTTGGTGAGGGGAAGATCCACGGAATCGATAATCGCTGCCCTGCTTTACACCACCTGCCGTGAGGAAGGCGCTCCTAGGACTCTTGACGAGATTTCCAAGGCATCCGGAATCTCGAAGAGGGACATAGGGAAGACATATCGTTACATAGCAAGGAAGCTGGACATTCGAATCCTCCCTGCCAAGCCGCAGGACTACATACCGAGATTCGGTTCGCTTCTAGGACTGGATGAAAAGGTCCAGGTGAAGGCAGTTAAGATACTTGACCAGGCAACCAGTTTCGACGTCACTTCCGGAAAGGGACCGATCGGAGTCGCTGCCGCAGCACTTTACATCGCTGCAGTGCTCTGCGGAAAGAAAAAGACGCAGAGAGAGGTGGCGGACGCGATCGGCGTGACCGAGGTTACGATAAGAAACCGATACAAAGAGGTCGTGGAAAAGCTCGGCATCAAGGACGAGGTCGAGGAAAAGGTCAAGGAAGACGAGGAACTTAACGAATGATGACTTGAACCTAAAATACGAGTCATCTAATGAAATCGGTTCCTCACATCTTTTTTCTTATTTTTCTTTCATTTTACTAGTTTCTTTATCGTTTTTATCCCGGCGTCGGTCCTGAATCCGTTCAGGCAGAAGCGAGTTCTTGACGCCCGGTAACCTTCCCCTTTGAGGGCTTCCAGGATTTTGTCCATTTTTGGCGGGCTTTTCCTGAGCCTCCTGCAGATTGAATGGAGATCGTAGTAGAATGGGATGTCCAGCTCCTCCACGGTCATCTGAAGCTCTTTGGGGTTCCTGAACCCGGAATTGAAGAACTCCTGGAGTGCCTTTTTAACGAAATCCGCGTCCTTGGTGGGACCTGTCCATACCGGTCCTATATGAGAGAAACGGGAACCGCATTTGCATTTCTCCCGGAATCCGATCACCCTGTTCAGGCATTTGTGGCAGTATGAAATCATCTCTATTTTGTCCAGATTCTGGTCCGTCTTCGTAGCGCCTCTCTCTATCCTCCCCATAACCCTGAAATAATGGTTTCCGTGGGAATACAAAGGAATGAAGGTCATGTCATTCGCTGATAAATGCCGGAGCACGGTGGTGATCAAAACGCGCACACCCAGTTCCTTCGGGAAGTCGTTCGTAAGCGTCCGGACACCGTACCTTCGCATGCAGGCATTTGCGAACTTTCCTGCGAGCGCGCCGGAATCGGTAGCAGTCACACCCAACAGGGACGAGTCCTTGACGCAGAATCCGATGTTCCTGAGAAAATCTATCGGAGACCCGAACGGGTCGATATCCACATAATCATACCTATTTTCAAGCATCAGCTTCCTCGCGTCCTCATTCCGGATTTCGTATGATTTCGGAGGGATTTTGTTCAGCATCAGATTCTTTTTCATGAGCTTGCACGCGCTGGGATTAGCGTCGTTGAGCACGATCTTTTCGCATCCAACTTCTTTCAGTATCCTTGCGCCCCTGACACCGGAAGCGGCGAGAGGGAGAAGGACCTCGGACGGCTTCGCAACCTTCAGGCACGAGATGGTCAAGTCCCTCTGGTATTCCATCACCGGGTTGTAGAAAACGTTGGACTTCTTGGTCAGCGAATCTTCTGGAACGAAGAATTCTATCAGGCCCTCGCTGGTTTTTTTCATAAAAACACAATCATTTGCTGATTTTTAAGATTTTCACCCGAAACATATATTTAATACTTCTGCTGCAATACCTTACATTGGTGCAAAGGATATGAAAAAGAGTTTCGCTTTCCACGGAAATCAGGCGGTTGTATTCAGCCACGGCAAGATACCCCAGTCCGGTTCGGAACTACTGGACACGTCCCTTTTCAGGGAGGTCCTCAGGAAATACATAGACCATCTCAGAAGCACCGGTTCATCCCTTTTCGGGGTTTTCCCTCCCGGGCTTTCTGAAGGCGAACAGCATGAAAAGATGCTTGATCTCATGCAGAAGCTCGCGATAAAGCCGAAAGATGAGGTTATAAAGGAAGAACCGTGGTCAAAACCCTTCTTCCGCGACATATACGTAATCGACCAGTTCGTCGAGCACTTGTACAATTACTGGAGAAGCTACGAAAGATTTTTCGTGTGCTATTCCGAAAACGGAGACGATTCGTTGGACAAGAAGCCATACAGGACATTCAACGAAACTGTTGGTTTGCTGGACCACCTTACGAGGATGGTTTACAGGGACATAAGGGAAAACATAACCGGGGATCACCCCAGGATATACAGGCAGCTGGCTGCCGGCTGCCAGCTGGGCATGATACTTTCGGAAAAGGACTGGCAATGCCCCGGAAAATACGAGAATGCAAAGAGAGTTCCCGTGATAAGGCAGGTCTACATGTCGCCTCCACTCATACTCGATCCTCCAATGAACAAAAGGGTGGGATTCATCCAGAAGGTCGATTCCAATCCGCTGGAAGGATTGAAGTTCGAGGAAAAGGAGTGGTTCTGCTACCCCGCAAAGGTTTTCGACACGGTCATACTCGTGTTTTTCCACAGGAGTTTCATAGGAATAGGAGCCTCTCTGGCGAACCTTTTCGATCTCGCTGACGATGATGATCTCAAGAAAAAGCCTGATGCCATATACGCTTATGGCGTGCCTCCAGAAATGCTCAGGAAATACGGGGACCCTCCGACGGTGTTTTACGACGACGAAAAGAACGACATCCTCGTCGCAGCCATTCCCAGGGGAGACCAGTTCGGTTATTTCGGTTACCTCAAGAAGATGATGCTCACGCTTCATAACTCCGTTTCCATAAAAAAGGGAAGGTTACCCGTCCACGGCGCGATGGTGAGGATAGAGATGAAGAACGGGAAATCTGCCAATGTGCTCCTTTGGGGTGACAGCGGTGCGGGCAAGTCAGAAACATTGGAAGCGATCCGTGTTCTGGCGGACAGCTACATAAGGGACATGACCGTGATATTCGACGACATGGGTTCCCTGGAAATCGGGAAGGACGGGAAGGTCAGGGCGTACGGGACTGAAACGGGCGCTTTCGTACGCCTGGACGACCTCCAGCCGGGTTTTGCGTTCGGAAACATGGACAGGACCATCATACACAGCCCTCAGAAGATAAACGCAAGGGCAGTCATCCCAATCACTACACATGAGGAGGTTTCAAGGGGTTACGAAATCGACTTCCTTCTTTACGCCAACAACTACGAGACGATCGATAAAGACCACGTGATACTTGAAAGGTTTGACAAAATCGAAAAAGCGATCGAAGTGTTCAGGAAGAGCGAAAGGATGGCGAAGGGAACGACCGGGGAGAAGGGAATCACGGATTCATATTACGCGAACCCTTTCGGCCCGCTCCAGTACAGGGACATATGCGAGAACCTTGCGGTCAAATACTTCAAAAAAATATTCGAAAAGGGAATATTCGTGGGGCAGATAAGGACGAGACTCGGTATACCAGGCTTCGAGACAGACGGACCACAAGCATCGGCAAAGGAACTGTTCGACGCGATAACGGGAATGTAGAGTTGAGCGAATGGTGACTTGAACGTAAAATAAAAGTCATCTAACGAAATTTATTTCTTCAGGAACCTTTCGATCCTGTCCATGCCTTCCTTTATCCTTTCCAGAGAAGTGGCGTAGCTGATCCGCACGTGGCCTTCCATCCCGAATCCTACGCCAGGTACCACTCCAACCCGTTCGCTTTCAAGCAGTTCTTCCGCGAACTTGTCGGAATTGTCGGAAGGTATCTTCGGGAAGACGTAGAACGCCCCTTCCGGCTTCGGGCATTCCATTCCAATTTCGTCCATCCGTTTGAGAATGAAGTCTCTCCTGTCCCTGAACTCCTTCACTGTGGGGACCAGGAAATCCTGCGGTCCGGAAATCGCTTCGAGTGCCGCTTTCTGGACTACCGACGTGGGGTTGGACGTCATGTGGCTCTGAAGGTTGCCGATGGCCTTCATTATTTCGGCCGGGCCGGCGGCGTATCCTAATCTCCACCCGGTCACGCAGTAGGTTTTGCTTATGGCGTTAACCGTGAATGTTATGTTGCGGAATTCCTTGCCCATCGACGCGATCGAAAAATGCTCCGCGTCGAAGATTATCTTCTCGTAAACCTCGTCGGAAACCATCAGGATGTTGTTTTCGAGGCAAAGCTCCGCTATCTTCTTCAGTTCTTCCCTGTCATATACCGCTCCGGTTGGATTGTTTGGGGAATTAATTAGTATGAGCTTGGAGTTGCTGGTTATCTTATCCTCCACGTATTCCTTGGTAAGTTTGAAGTTCTCATCGGTTTCGATTACGACCGGTTTCCCTCCTGCCAGCTTGACTTGTTCCGGGTAGGTTACCCAGTAAGGCTTCGGAATGAGGACCTCGTCCCCGGGCCCGATGACTGCCTGCATTATATTGTATATCGAGTGCTTCGCGCCGCAGGAAACCACCACCTGATCAGGCTGATAATCGATTCTGTTGTCTCTTCGAAATTTGTCACATATCACCTTCTTCAGTTTAGGCATCCCTGCAGCGGCGGTGTACTTGTTGAAGCCCTGGTTTATCGCGTCTATCGCCGCCTTTTTCACGTGTTCCGGTGCGTCGAAATCCGGCTGGCCAGCCCCGAAATCCACCACGTTCTTTCCCTGGGCGGCAAGCGCCTTTGCCCTGGCAGATATCGCCAGGGTGGGGGAAGGGCTGCAGTTCTTCGCTCTTTCAGACAACATATCTAGAGAATTGGAATGGAGGATTAAAAAAGCATGGGACGAGTGGGAATTTCAACGGTTGCCTTCGAAGGCAAGCGCTTTTGAACCCACGACTCCATGGTCTTCAGCCATGTGCTCTCCCGGGCTGAGCTATCGTCCCGTTAAATTTCACGCGGTATAGGATTATTTTTGCTATTTGTTTTTAATAATTTAAATACATTAACAGGAGCTAGTGGGTCACCAATCCGATATCTGCTACCCTTCCCTTTATCGATTTCCCCTGGCTTTTAATTGGTTTCAGCTTGTCGGGCAGATCCTGCACAGTCTTTTCGTAATGCTCCGTGCAGAGAAACAGAGAGATCAAATCCCTGCTGGTCTCGTTTATCCGGTTGAGCTCGAACAGCACGAGCTTCTTGCTCGGTTTCTTGTCGCAGTTACCGTAGTTGCATCTTGACCGCATTCTTCTTATCTCGTATTCCGGCAGGACCTCGAGAATGTTCATGAAAATCGTTTGTAAAGAAGATTTAAAAAGCGAAACCGGGTCAGGATTTATACGTGCTTCCACAATAGGATAGTATGAGGGGAATTACATATCTGCTTCTGGGAGGATTCTTCGCCGGGACGCTCGGGGTCTGGATAAAGCTGCTCGGTCCGGACGTATCGCCCTTCCTTTTGTCCGTTTTGAGGATGTTTTCTGTTGCATTACTGACCTTGTTCCTGATTTTTTTCATGCGAAAGGTCAGGACGCTCGACCTCACAAAAAGGGAACTCATACTTTTCACGGTTTCCGGGTTCTTCGGGGTCACTCTCAGCGTGTTTTTTTACGTTAACGCGATGGTACTCGCTCCCGTTTCCAACGTGGTGTTGATACTGTATTTCTACCCCGTTTTCGCCTCGATACTTTCCTGGATATTCCTTAAGGAAAAAACCAAGCGAATCGAGATAATTGCGATAATAATAGCAATAACGGGAATATGGATAATATACGGTTTCGAGTTCTCCGGCGGCTGTATGCTAGGGAACATGCTTGCCCTCCTGACGGGTCTTTTCTATGCGTCCTTCATGGTCACCACGAGGTATTTCGAGAACAGGGGCGAGGAATACTGGAAGGTCGTATTTTGGATGTTCCTCATAGGAGGGTTGATAGGACTGTTATGGCTTCCATTCGAGAAAACCGTTTTCATAGCTTCCGGCCCGATGCCGTTTTTCCTCGCGGGAGTAATGGTATGCACGTTCCTCATGTACCTGTTCTATTCGATGGGTCTGAAGACCGTCCGCGCGCACAACGCCCCGATCATCCTCCTTTTGACCGAGCCGACCACCGCGATCGTTCTGGCGTGGATAGTCCTTTCGGAAGTCGTCACTTTCCACGTCCTTATCGGAGGGGCGTTACTGATAACAGCGAGTCTCCTGGTGGAGAAGGAAGTAAGGAAGAAGAAGATCAGGCGTAGAAAAGAAGCGGAAGCAGGGCGATGATTCCCATTATTATGCAGAACTTCCAGAAGGAGAATTTCCCAGCTATCCTGATCAGGGCATGAATGGTAAGCATCCCGAGCACGAACGAAAACACGAGACCGGCTATTATCTTATCAATTCCTAATGATGGCAGGCCGTTTATCATTCCGAGTCCAATCTCCGCGACAAATATCGCGGGGATGCTCATTAAAAACGAGAGCTTCAACGCTGACGACGAGTTATAGTTCCTGAACAAAAGCGATGACACGGTAATGCCTGACCTGGATATTCCCGGAATGATGGAAAGCCCCTGAGTAATTCCAAGAAGTATTGTGTCTTTCAGGTTAAGGTTCTTAAGATTCCTTTTCCCCGATCCCTTCACAGTCCTCTGTATCATGCCGGTGAATATTAGCGCTATCCCGACCAGACCTATGAAGACTTCACCAATGAATGGCGTTGCCTTGAGATACATGTAGATCGGGTAGCCTACCAGTCCGGTTATGATGGTTGCGATGATCAGGAAACTGATAACACCGTTTCTTTCCTTATAATTCAGCCTGTAACCGGGTAGCGAACGGAGAATGGAAAGAACGTCTTTCCTGAAATAGACGATAGCAGCGAGCATCGTTCCCGTATGCAAAAAGATGGAATATGATATGGCGTCACCAGCCGAATACCCGAACAACGAGACCATCAGAAGGACGAGGTTGCCCTGGCTGGATATCGGAAGCCATTCGAATATCCCCTGGATAATCCCGAAGAGGACAGCGTCTAGAACCATAATGAGTTATTATCCGCGGAATATATTAGTTTTCATTTTCAGATGGTCCGTACAAGGAAACACCTATTTTGAGCCCGGTTTCTCGGAATTTTTCATATACAGACTTGATTATTTTAGGTGCTTTTCCCGCTTTCGGACTTTTTGGATTATATTTGAATTTAACATTCGGAATGAAGATTCCGTTTACTATTTCCCATACTTCTCCCTGGTTTTTCGCGTGAAAAATTTCACTGCTCCTGTCAAATCCTTCTTTTGATATTAACTGCCCTGCAATCTGTTTTGCGGCCACATACTCAGGCCCGTCAACGCAAACTGGAGGTACGTCGTTTTCATAAGTATCGTTTTCCAGAACCCCCTCAGGGAATTTCTGGCTTATGAAACGATAACCTATTTCGCTTATGAATTCAGAAGCTTGCTCTGGGAATTTTGCTATATAATCTTCCAGTGCCTTTATCCAATCCCTCCGGAAGATATCCATTTCTAAATGCCTGGTGGCGTGTTCCCCGTGTGTCAGTTCCTCCCCGATAACTTTGGGGAGAATTTTTTCAATATCCTCCCCCGCAACGAAAACTGCATATTCAGAATCACCAAGAATGCCCCCCAAATAAATGGTTTGGGCTCTCTTTCCACCTGGTCCGAACCCAGAAATATTATCTTCAATTTCTTCTTTTGTGTAATCCCCGTCATTTTCGTGTATTTTTCTATATTCCCTCTTCCCCGATTCGGTTCCTATCGAATAGACGGCAAACGAGGAGTCTCCGAGATTAAACAAACTACTCAGATCTGCCCTTATTTCTCTTGATAAACCTCTCAATGTTTTACTTCTGTAAACGGGCGTGAAATCTATTTTCATAGTTTAATATTGAATAGATGGCTTATAAATAAATAATTACTTATAAGTAGTAATAAATTGTATATTTTTATGGAATTAAATAAAAATAAACGCCCCGGGCAGGATGACCAGCGAAAGTCACGACAAGCGTGACAAACGGAAATATCCGTTATTTGCTTTTGAACCTGCGACCTTTCGGTGCCTATTGATGAAACCCTTCCGGATTTCAAGGTTAACAGCCGAGCGCTCTTTGGCGGCTGAAACATGCGGAGCATGTTTCGTTCGAAACTACCGCTGAGCTACCGGGGCATAGTCATAATTATACTACAATAATTTAAATAAATAGATATCCGGATATCAGCTCAAAAAGTCCTTCTCCTTCAGCTTCTTCGGAAGGTAGTTCTCGGAGATTAACTTGATTCATATATATAAAAACCCCATTAAAATCTTATATATAAAATAATTAAAAATAAAATATG
>JAFGDH010000029.1 GCA_016932215.1 Candidatus Aenigmatarchaeota archaeon
ATTAAGGTAGTAGAATGAAAGGTCTTAAGCAACAGATTGAAACTGAAAGGGCGGAAAAGGACAGGTTTTTCAAGTTTCATCCGCAATCTCCACTGCCTTTAACAAAGAGAGCGGCATTCACTGGACTGGCTTATTATCCTGTAAATGCGGGACTGAGGTTTGAGCTGGAACTGCATGAGCACAATGAAAAGAGAAGAATAGAGATTCAGGATTCCAAGGGAGGTGCCCGGGAGTTTATCAGGTGGGGGGAGTTCAGATTTGAAATAAACGGAAAGGAATATACACTGCAGGTATACAAGAGTGGCCAGGGTGAGGAAACATTTTGGGTTCCCTTTAAGGACAAAACCAGCGGGAAAGAGACATACGGGGCCGGAAGATATATTGATTTGGAGCCTTCCCGCCATAAAATATCAAAAGAGAAGTGGATCCTGGATTTCAATCAGGCCTATAATCCCTTTTGCGCTTATAGCGAGGATTATGTCTGCCCTTTCATCCCTCCGGAAAATTGGCTTGAAAGTGAAATTAAGGCCGGAGAAAAATACTCTTCCCCGGAGCGAAAATCTTAAAGAGGCGATGGATTAATGATAACGTTTTCATGCAAGAAAATAAGCCAGGAGGAATTGATGAGATGCTCTTTTACTCTTAACAGGACCGAATACAACGTGATGATATTCATGTTAAAAACGGATGGGATTTTTTCGGTATCAAAGATTTCCAAGACCATGAAACTGGACAGGACAACGGTCCAGAAGGCAATAAAAAATCTTGTCTGCAAGAAACTGGCAAAAAGAAGACAAAAGAATTTGCCCAATGGTGGGTATACCTTTTTTTATGAGATAAACAACAAAAAAGAAATTAAAAACAGGATGAAAGAGATAACCTACAAATGGTACAAGAGTGTTGAAAAATCTATTGATAATTTATAATGATTTTACTTGGTTCGAAGGAAATTTTGGCGGTGCCGGTAATTTGCATCCGTAGTTTTTTTTGGTCGCCGTAGAATAAAATGAATACATACTATCTGTTCGGAGAGATAAAGACAAGTACATGTCTCAATTAAGAAAATTTTTTTATCATGGACGCTCCATCATGGACCGCTTTGGGTCTGATAGTGGCTTCCGCCACATCCCAAATTCACAACTCCGCAAGGCATTTAAATGATAGTGATTAAAATAATCACTAATGGATAATTTAGTCACAAGCGATAAATATGAAATATGATCGGTTTGGAAGAAATCAGGAGAAGAAAATGGAAGAACTGAAGAAAGATGTGGGGAATCGTGATATTAAGATGAAAATCGAGGTTGACGACAGTGATTTTGAAGAGAATGTGATAAAACAAAGCGAGAAAATTCCCGTCATTGTCGATTTTTGGGCTGAATGGTGTATGCCTTGCCTGATGCTCGGTCCTGTTCTGGAGAAGATCGCAGTTGAACACGGGGGCAGATTCATTCTGGCCAAGATAAATGTCGACAAGAGCCCGGAAACGAGCCAGAGATACGGGATAATGAGCATACCCGCTGTCAAGATATTTAAGAACGGAAAAGTTTCCGATGAATTTATTGGTGTTCTGCCGGAACCCCACGTGAGGCAGTGGGTTGTTAAGAATATGGACGGAGAGGGTGAGAGGTATTTCTTTCGTGGATAAAGAAAAATGTGTAGGTTGCGGTGTATGTGTGCGAATTTGCCCGCAGGGTTTTGAAATGGATGGGGGAAAATCCAGAATAAAAAATGAAAGTGCAGGATGCTTAAAGGATGCCGCGGATGCCTGTCCGAGAGGAGCAATTATTTTGAGAAGTGATCAAACGGGATCAGGCGGTGAAGTGGAAAATACCTTTTCTGGGCAGGAATTTGTCCGGGGTTCGGGAACCGGCGGAGGAACGGGAAGAGGTCGGGGAATGGGTTCAGGACGAGGGAGCGGCAGAGGAAGGATGGGCGGTTTTGGGGCAGGCCCGACCGGAAGATGTGTCTGCATGAACTGCGGACATGATGCATCCCATCAGAGGGGACAGCCATGTTATCGGATGAAATGTCCCAAGTGCGGGAGTCAAATGACTAGGAGATAAAAAAGGAGGGATTAAATGCCATGGGTGGATAAAGACAAATGCGTTGGTTGCGGGATTTGCGTCAGTAAATGCCCGGCTAGTGCCATTTCCATGAAAGGGGAGAAGGCAGAAATTGACATGAATAAATGTATCAGGTGCGGGAAATGCCATGATTTTTGTCCCCAGAATGCGGTAATTCATGACAGTGAAAGGATTCCGATGGAAGTGGAAAAAAACCTAAAGAAAACCAGAGATCTTATGAAAAACTTTGGAACCAGGGAAGAGAGGAAGGCTTTCCTCGAGAGAATGGAAAGGCATTTCAACAAGGAGAAGACTGTAGCGGAAAGGAGTATTGAAAAAATTAAAAATCTTATGAAGGGAGAAAATGGGGGTTGACGAAAGTAAGTGCATTGGCTGCGGCGTACGCGAAAGTGTCTGCCCGGAAGCATTCGAGATGAAAGACGGTAAGTCCCACGTCAAGAACCCGGATGCGGAATGCACTAAAAAGGCGATATTATCCTGCCCGGTAGGAGCGATCACCGAGTAGGTTCGTTGGAGGCTTTGACAGGAGGTGTTAGCATGGACGAAGAGAAAATCGGGGAGATAATCTCCCGGTATGAAAAATACGCAAAGAAAAGCGGTTTCATGCTGAACCCGGACAGAAAGGCGGTCGAGAACCTGGTCAGGGGCCTTCTGCTCAACGAGAAGAAACATGGGTCGAAATACTGTCCCTGCCGCAGGGTTTCAGGAGACAAGGAAGAGGACAAGAAGAATATATGCCCATGCGTTTGGCATAAGGACGAAATAAGGAAGATGGGTCACTGTCATTGCATGCTGTTCGTGGAATAGTCCTAGGCGTGACCGGGCTCAATGGAGGGTGTTTATATGATTGTATTCGTGACGGGTTTTGTGTTCTCTTTTTTGTCTTATCTAATCCTCACTGCGGGCTCCGGGAATCTCATGCTCTGGAGTGGTGGAGAGATAACGGCCGGGTTGCTTTTTTCCCTGCTGACGGCACTGCTGGCAAGGGGATTATTCAGCGCGGCGGGGGTCAGGCCGGGACTTTCATTATTCAACCCGAAGAGGTGGGTTCTTTTTCTTTTATATGTCTTCGGTCCCTTTCTGACCGGTATGATAAGGGCGAACCTGGACGTTGCCTACAGGGTGATCACGGGAAAGATAAAGCCCGGGATCGTGAGGATACCCTCCGGCCTTAAGACGGATTTCGGCCTCTCGATGCTGGCGAATTCCATAACCCTGACGCCCGGGACGCTTTCCGTGGACGAGGACGATAGGAACAACCTGTACGTGCACTGCATCTATGTCAGGAACAGGAAACCGAAGGCAAGGGATATATGTTCTGGTTTCCCGGGATGGATAAGGAGGATAACAGAATGATTCTCATCGGATCCGTCCTAGCGGCGGCACTGGGGATTCTGGTCCTGGTCTGCCTTATCAGAGTCCTGTTGGGTCCCACTCTCCCCGACAGGGTGGTGGCTATGGATGCCATAAGCACCATGATAATAGCATTGATGGTGGTGTCAGGGTTTTCCTTCAGGGAGACAATATTCGTGGATGTTGCGATCGTGTATGCGATGCTTTCCTTTGTTTCGACCCTGTACGTCTCAAGGTATATTGAGGTGCATTCATGATTTGGCTGACGTACTTCCTGATCGGGTCAGGCATGGCTTTCCACACGCTGGGAGCCGTTGCTCTCCACAGGTTCCCTGACGTATACACCAGGCTTCACGGGATCACCAAATGTGCCACCCTCGGGTCGATCCTGCTTTACCTGGGGGTCATCCTTTACGCTTCCCCCCTTCTGGGGGATGCTTCAGTGACATTTACCTTACACGTTGTTATACTCGTTCTGCTGGTAATGCTGACAAGCCCCACCGGTGCCCATGCCATAGCGAGGGCATCCCACAAGAGCGGCATACTTCCAGAGGGGGCGGTTGTGGACATGCTGGAAGAGAAGGAGGGCCGGAATGATCTTTGAGATAGTGCTTCCGGTGGCGCTGACGGGAGTGATAATTTCCGCAGCCGCAGCCCTGAAGTTCAGGGATATGATGGCATCCGTTGTTTTGTTATGCGCGATGAGCCTGTTCATGGCCGCGAGCTTTTACATCCTTCAGGCCCCTGACGTTGCGATTGCGGAAGCTTCGATCGGGGCCGGGATATCAACTGCCGTCTACGTGATTGCGGTCAGTAAGACAGGGAGGAGAGAGGATGAGAAAGGGGATTAAGGCTGTTACTCTTGCGGTTTTGTTCTCGCTCTTTCTGCTCACGGCCGTCTCGGTTCATCCTTTCGGCAGGCCACCGGAGACGGGGATGGATGACTATTTCATTCTGAACGGGCAGGAGCAGACGGGGTGCAACAACATAGTGACGTCCGTGGTTTTCGACTACAGGGGCATAGACACCCTGATTGAGGCTGCCGTGCTGTTTGCCGCTGTCATGGGTGTATTTATGGTGTTCGGGAGGGATGTGAATGGATGGTAAGGGATCTTCCAGGATAGTGAGGAACGTCACCTGTATGCTTTCCGTTCCTGTGATGGTATTCGGGCTTTACGTCGTTCTTCACGGCCACCTGACACCCGGGGGCGGATTTGCCGGAGGGGCGGTGATGGCGACCTTCATCGCGCTTTTCATGGTCTCTTTCGGGAAAGACATATCCAGAAGGCTGGATTCCGGCCCCTTTTCGGTGTCAGAGAGCCTTGCCCTCCTGGCCTTTGTCGGCATTGCCCTCCTGGGTATACAGGTCACCTTTTTCAGTAATTTCCTGGCCAATTCCGGCCTCCTTTTCGGGTTGACGGTGCCTTTCGGGACAAACCCGGGTTTCCTGGGAACCGGAGGAGTGACCCCCCTGATGAACTTGGCGGTGGGGCTGGAGGTCTTCTCTGGGCTTTCCCTCATACTCATTGTGATGTTCCGTTCGGGAGGGGATGGTGACAATGCTTAGCCTGCCCTTCGTCGCCGTGGTAATCCTGGTATGCATGTCCCTGGCAGCGATGCTCTTCAAGAGGAACATGATCAAGATCGTCATGGCCGTGCACGTGATGGGAAGTGCGGTAAACCTCTTCCTTATATCACTGGGTTACAGGGAGGGGGGAGTGGCCCCGATATTCACTAACTCCCCGGGGGGAGTGATGGTGCTTCCCGCGCCCCAGGCCCTGACCCTGACCAGCATCGTGATAAACATCGCGGTCGTTGCACTGATGCTCTCCTTTGCCGTTTCCCTTTACCGCCGATACGGCACCATGGACACGAGGAAGATGAGGCTGAAAGGATGATGGAACACGCCCCTGCACTGGTGATAGCATTTCCCCTTTTTGCAGCCTTTGCTTCGCACCTGATAGGCAGGCTCGGGAGCAGGATCAGGGATATCTGGGTTTTTGCCAGCCTTCTCCTAACATGGTTATTTGCCGTTTTCCTGAACCTTGAAGTGATGCAGAGGGGGACGTATGCCTATACCCTGGGGGCGGACATTTCTTCCCTCGCCTCTCCGGCAGGCTTCCCGGTAAGGATAGTGCTGGTGATCGACGGGATGAGTGCCCTCATCGCCTTTATGGCAGTTTCCGTAACCCTTGCTTCCTTCATCTACTCGAGGAGGTTCATGGAAAGGGTTTCTGGAGGCGGGGAATCAGCGGACAGGTACTGCTCCCTGGTCCTGCTTTTCCTGGCAGGCATGCTGGGGATGGGACTGACAGGGGATTTCTTCACACTCTTCGTTTTCCTTGAGATGACCTCCATATCCTCTGCCTCCCTGGTGGCCTTTTTCAGGAAAGGCAGCTCTTTCGAGGCGGCCTTCAAGTACATGATAATATCGGCCATAAACGCCCTGTTCCTGCTTTTCGGCATTGGGATGATATACAGCCAGTACGGGCTGCTGAACATGGCAGCCATTGCAAATGAAATGGTTCTGAATTTCTCTTTTTTGGACAAGGTCGCCCTCTCCCTGATAGTCTCGGCGATACTGCTGAAGCTGGGCTCCGTTCCGGTTCACATGTGGAAGGTGGACGTCTACCAGAAGGTGCCTTCTTCCGTGGCCGTCATGTGCATAACCTCTTCCCTGGTGGGCATATACGTCCTCTCCAGGATATTATTTTCCGTATTCTTCTCTATGAGCGCCCTTACCGGGTGGATGATAGTGTGCTTGGGGTCCCTCTCAATAATAGTCGGCGTGAGCATGGCCCTTCCGCAGAAGGACCTGAAAAGGATGATCGCATACGCCTCGATAGCGGAGATAGGATACGTTATGCTGGGGATAGGAACCGGCCTGGCCGGGATGTCAAGCACTTTCGGAACGGTCGCCCTGTCCGGAGGGGTCTTCCATATAATAAATGACGCGCTGGACCTGGGACTGATGTTCCTCATAGCGGGCGCCGTTTTCTATGCCACAGGGAAGACAGGGATCAGTAAACTGGGAGGGATTGCTCACCGGTCCGCGTCCCTCTCCGTGCTTTTCATCATAGGAATGCTGGCGGTTTCGGGAATTCCCCCCTTCAACGGCTTCGTCTCCAAGCTCATAATGTACGAGTCGGTGTTCTGCCTCAATCCGGTGCTTTCCGTCATCGGGATACTGGGCAGCATACTGATGCTTTCCGTCTTCGTGAAGGTTTTCGCGTCTGTTTTCCTCGGAAGTCCCTACAAGGGAAAATTCAGGGAAATACCATTGTCCATGACAGCCGTCATGTGGATCTTCGCCCTTTTAATAATATTACTAGGTTTATTCCCGGGGCTGGCGTTAGATGGCCTGGTGAGTCCGGCCGTGGAGGCCCTGCTCGGCCATGGCATTTATATGGGGGTGATCATATGATATCGACCGGAATGGGCAGCTGGAGCCCCTTGGTGTTCCTGATATGCGTCGCTTTCATATCGGTGGTTGTCCAGATAATCCGCTCCCTGGGGGAGGGGGGTTTCAGGAAAGAGGAGGACAAGGCAGAGGCGTTCTTCTCCGGAGGAAGGCTACTGATCAAAAACAGGGTAATGGACGTCTATTGGGGATTCTTCGATGCAATGGGGAGGTATTACGGCTGGATGAAGAGGATGCACAACGGGATAGTCAATGATTATGTCTACTGGTTCGTCCTCCTTGTCACGGTCGTTATAGGTGTGGTGATATTGTTATGATCATGAAGGTTTTGCTGGCAATGGTAGTCCCGGTAGCCGGTATACTGATAGGGCTTCTCTACAAGGGGATTGACAGGATACTGGCTGCCAGGATGCAGGGTAGGGTCGGGCCCCCTCTCGTACAGCCATTGAGGGACGTCAGGAAGCTGCTGGTAAAGGAGAACATAGTCCCTGATGATGCGGTGGGGTGGCTTTTCAGTTCGATGCCGTTTGTCGCCCTGGTCTCCGTCATGGCCATACTGCTTTACCTTCCCCTGGGCATCACCCCGGTGCTGGAGGGATACGGGGACCTTATACTGGTGCTCTATCTCCTGATAATTCCCTCACTGGCTCTGGTCCTGGGAGGGTTCGCCTCCTCCTCTCCATATGCCTCGGTGGGAGGCCAGAGGGAGATGGTCAAGATGATGAGCTATGAGTTCCCCCTGGCCATAGCAGTTATATCGGTAGCATGGCTGCTCTATTCCTCGGGAGCGGAGAACGTGTTCTCCCTTTCGGTGATTTCAGGGACCCATGTCTGGGGGCTTGCGGGAATCCCGGGACTGGCCGGGCTGGCAGTGATATTCCTTTGCATGCTGTTCGTCATACCCGGGGAGCTGGGAAGGATACCCTTCGACGTTTCAGAGGCCGACTCGGAGATCGCCGGGGGTATTTTCGCGGAGTATTCGGGAAGGAACCTAGCACTTTTTTACCTTGCGGATGCTGTGAAGGCCGTGGCGATAGCCTCCCTGGCGGTTGCCCTCTTCCTGCCCTATACGGTCTCCGGGATCTTCGGGCTGGGAGGGGCAGCGGCCCCGGCGGCGGACTTCCTTTTCCACCTGCTAAAGGTCTTTTTCGTGCTCTTCGTGAGCTCCACAGTGGTGAGGGTGGTGACGGGAAGGCTGGCCATCAGCCGGGTGGTGAGCGTTTACTGGAAATATCCGGTCATCCTGTCATTCCTGGGGCTTTTGCTAATAATGGGAGGGACTCTCATCTAGGTGATGATTATGGAGGATGCAAAAAAGCTTAAGAGGCTCGTGAAGAGCGTATGGGTGTTCAACTGGTTCAATTCGTGCGGGTTCACGGAGATACTCCCGGTCGTCGGGAGCAGGTGGGACATGGAGAGGTTCGGGATGATACCCGTCGCTTCGCCCAGGCATGCCGACTGCCTGATCATAGCCGGATACCAGACCGAGAAGTCGATAAGGAGGGCCCAGAGGATATACAGGCAGATGCCCAAGCCGGCAGTCGTCATAGGGCTCGGCTCCTGCAGCATGAGCGGAGGCATGTATTGGGACAGCTATAACACCATAAAAAGGCTTTCGGACTACATCCCCGTTGACCTGTACATACCCGGATGCCCCCCAAGGCCGGAGGCCATATTAAAAGGGATTATGAGTATCTTTCGGGAGGTGGAGGACCATGCATGAGAAGGAAATCGCAGGGAAGATCGGAAGAAAAACCGGAATGAAGGTCGATATAACCAGAAAGAGGAGGATGTCCGTAAGGACGGACAGCAGAGGACTCAGGGAATTCTGTGTGTGTGCGAAGGAGTTGGGTTTCGGGCACCTGTCCGCGGTCTCCGTTACCGATTTCATCGGGGAGGGGGAGTACGAAATCCTCTATTTCCTCTGGTCCTACCAGGACGGTCTGGCCCTGACAGTGAAGACGAGGATAGGGAGGGAAGAGCCTTCCATAGATTCCGTTTCCGACATCTGGGGAGAGGCACAGATACATGAGAGGGAGCTGCACGAGCTGTTCG
Organism: Candidatus Aenigmatarchaeota archaeon; assembly: GCA_016932215.1. Lineage (GTDB taxonomy): Archaea > Aenigmatarchaeota > Aenigmatarchaeia > QMZP01 > QMZT01 > JAFGDH01. Next base: position 8,917 of record JAFGDH010000029.1, read on the forward strand.
GTGTTGAATTCGTAGGTAATGCTGACCTATCAGAGCTATTTCTGGAGGGCTGGAATCAGACGCCCCCCTTCAGGAAGGACTTTGATTGGAGGGAATACGTCAGGAGTAGGTATTACAGGAATGAGGGGAGGGAAAGGGGATATTTCGAGGTGGAAAAATGACAATGAGGAAGGAATACGATTTCCTGTTCGGTCCGGCGCACCCCGGATCCGGGAATTTCTCGGTCATGCTGAAAGTGGACGGAGAGAGAGTTGTCTCCGCAAGGGCGGACCCGGGATATCTGCACAGGGGATTAGAAAAGATGATGGAATACAGGAGTCCGATGCAGAATTCGGTTCTCTCCGACAGGGTGTGCGTGCTTGAGCCGCTTGCCTGGAACCTCGTGCATGCGGAGGCTGTTGATGAGATGACTGGCGCTGATATTCCTGAGAGGGCAAGGTATTTGAGGGTTATAATGGCTGAACTGTCCAGGATACAGTCCCACCTTATATGGTACGGCGGGATGTCTTCAGGTATAGGATTCGATACGGGTTTCAGGCTGGCGTTCGGATACAGGGATTACATACTTGAAGCCTTTGAAAGGATAACCGGGGGGAGGGTCTACCCTGCGGGTTACATATGTCCTGGAGGGGTGAGGAAGGACATGCCGGATGGGATGGAGGCCAAAATCCTGAAGGTTTTGGGCAAGGCGGAGAAGATGAGGATGCTGGAAAAATTCGGGACTCCTTCCCTGCTCTCGCGGATGAAGGGCGTGGGGGTCCTCAAATCCAAGGACGCCCTTATGCTGGGGGCAACCGGCCCGGTGCTGAGGGCAAGCGGCATGAAGACTGACGTGAGGAAGGATGATCCATATGAGGTTTATAATAAATTGGATTTTGAGATTCCGGTTCTTGAGGATGGCGATGCATATTCGAGATATGTTCTGGGAATAAGAGAGATTGAGGAGTCAATAAAAATCATAAGACAGTCATTGAAGGATATACCAGAAGGAAGATTAAAACGCATAAAGCCAACCTTCACGAAGATTCCTGAGGGTGAGGCATACATACGAAACGAGGCTGCTAGGGGCGAGGCCTGCATACATATGGTCAGTAACGGGGGTGAAAATCCCTACAGGTGCAAGATAAGGGGGCCGTCCCTTCTGCACATGATACCCGTGCTGGAACATTTGCTGAAAGAGAGTCAGATCGCCGACGTACCGGCAATATACTGGAGCCTGAACCCCTGCCCGGCAGATATGGACAGGTGAATTGAATGGGAATGAGAATTGTATGGGAAGTGATCAGGAATTTGTTCAGAAGACCAATCACCGTGATGTTCCCCGAGGAATCAATACGCATCAGCGAAAATTACAGGGGCGAGCAGGTTTTTGAAAGAAACAAGTGCATTGGATGCGGACTTTGTGCGAAAGTCTGTCCGAACAGGGCAATAGAGATGGTTGGGGTCATGGAGGGGAGCAAAAAGAAAAGATACCCGCAAATCGATATGGGCAAGTGCTGCTTCTGCGGGCTCTGTCAAGATGTCTGCCCCTCCGGTGCCATTGAGCTGACCAGGAAACTTCCGGTTTCCACTCCTGACCCATCATCTTTAATTAAAATGCCCTGCAATATGAAAGCGGAGACGTGACAGCGATGGAAGGAATCATGGAATTTCAGGGGATGGTCGAAGAGATAAGAGCCAATCTTTCCGGTATCGGGCATAAGATAGCCGTCATGAGCGGAAAGGGAGGAGTGGGAAAGACCACGGTAGCGGTCAATCTGGCGGTCTCGCTGGCGAAGAAATGTAAGGTTTCGCTTTTGGATGCTGATATAGACTGCCCCAATGTGAACAAGTTTCTGGGCATAAAGGAGAGACTGACCGCCAGAGGTGGAAAGATGGTCCCGGTAAACAAATACGGGATGAGTGTCGTATCTTTCGCTTCCCTGCAGGAGAGCGAGGACCAGCCCGTAATATGGAGGGGACCGATGCTTTCAAAGGCAATCATGGAGCTTCTTGGGAACGTTGAGTGGGGGAAACAGGATTATCTTATAGTTGATCTTCCGCCCGGCACGAGCGACGCCCCCCTGACTATCATGCAGATACTGAAGCCGGACGGCGTGGTGATAGTCACCACCCCTCAGGAAGTCGCCGTGGTGGATGCGAGGAAATCAGCGAGAATGGCGATGAAAATGGAAATACCTGTGATCGGCATAATAGAAAACATGACTGGGGACATTTTCGGCACTGGTGGGGGAGAGAAGGCCGCTGGGGATCTCGGGGTAGAATTCCTGGGAAGGGTCCGGCTGGACAAGAGGATTTCCGGTTCCGCCGACAAGGGGAAGCCATTCGTGCTGGAGGAATCGCCGGTTTCGGGGGGTTTTGGAGACATTGTCAAAAAAGTAAAACAATATACGGATAAGAAATAATCTTATTGTTATTGAAAGGTGTTTTTATGGATGAACTGGAGGAAATAAGGAAGAGGAAGCTCAGGGAACTTGAGGAGAGACTTCGCTACCCGGACAGTCCTTTGGAGCTCTCGGACGGTAATTTCCGGGAGAACGCAGGGAAATACCCCCTCTTCGTGGCCGATTTCTGGTCCGCAAGCTGCCCTCCGTGCGCCCTGATCGCGCCCGTTATAGATGAGCTGGCAAGAGAATTGTCAGGGAAGGCGGTTTTCGGTAAACTCAATATTGACATGAACAGGAAAACAGCCATGGAGTTCGGCATAATGTCGATCCCGACCCTTATCATTTTCAAGGGGGGCGAGCGGGTCGGCCAGATAATCGGGGCGGTCCCGAAGGAGCGTATCCTTGGCAAGTTAAGAAATTATATGGAATAGTATGTTTCCCCCTCTGGATGGGAGCGATTTTCGGGAGAAGGGAGAAATTGATGTTATGCAGGCGGATGAAAATAATATGGGGTGGCACGGATGATGGAGTTGATTTTTGGGAGCCTTGCATCTTCTCTGAAGATAATACTGATAGTCTTTTTGATGATGGTCATAGTGGATTTTTTCGAGATAAAATACAGGAAAAGGATCAGGTCCTTCGCAAAGGGATTCAAGCAATACATAGTCACTTCTTTTCTCGGTGTAACACCCGGGTGCGTGGGTGCGTTTGCCAGCGTATCCATGTACGTCCACGGTGTCATATCATTCGGGGCGATAGTCGCTGCCATGATAGCCACCTCGGGGGATGAATCTTTCATAATGCTTGCCATGTTCCCTGAAAAGGCCTTGGTTATCTTTTCGGTGCTTTTCGTTCTCGGAATCATCTTTGGTTGGTTCACGGACAGGCTGATAGGCAGATTCAGGTTACTGGAAAGGGTCTCCTCCTGCAGGGAGTGTAGTATCCTTATTCACGAAGGTGAAGAGGGGACCCCGGAACATTTCCTGAAGGAGCACGTTTACGGTCACGTCATAAAAAAACACATACCAAAGCTCTTCCTGTGGTTGTTCTTTACCATGCTGTTCCTGGGCGTTATGGAAGAGTATATGCAACTGGAGGAGATACTCCCCTCCAGTACGCTGCTGCTGATGCTGATAGCAATACTGGTCGGTATAATCCCGGAATCAGGGCCCCACCTCATATTCACGGTCATGTTCGCCCAGGGGCTGATACCATTCTCCGTCATTCTCGTCAGCTCCATCGTCCAGGATGGCCACGGTATGCTGCCCATGCTCTCCCATTCGGTCAAAAACACTTTTGTGATAAAGTTGTTCAACGTGGGATTCGCTCTGCTGACAGGGTTTGTTTTGTTAGTCCTTGGATTGTGATAATGTGAGCAAAGAAAGTGAAATTCTTATGATAGAGAAGGAAGTGAGTGTCTGCGAAAGGTGCGGCCTCTGGAAGACCAGAAAGAACCCTGTTCCTGGCGAGGGCTCTCTCAATCCAAAAATCATGTTCATAGGGGAGGCGCCCGGGTTCAACGAGGACGTTCAGGGAAGGCCCTTCGTGGGTAAGGCGGGCAAGTTTCTGGACGAGTTGCTGGAATCCGTTGATCTGAAAAGGGAGGATGTCTTTATCGGAAATATTTTGAAATGTCATCCCATCTCATCGCCATTCCTTAAATATGATATCTGCGTTTCATGTAAAAATTGTGAAAGATGTCATCAGAACATTTTTAAGGAATTATAACAAATATAATAAAGGATATAATTTTGAAAATAGAATTATGTTAGAGAAAGAGACTTTAAAAAGGATGTATCTCAAAGAACATAAAACGATAAAAGAAATTGCAAATTCTTTGAAAATAAGCGAGTTTGCTATCAGTTATTGTATGAATAAATATGGATTAAGAAGAGTTGAACGATGGGAGCGATATGGAGTAAAACACTTTACATCAAGACAGAAACAATATTTATATGGTTCCCTTCTAGGAGATGATCAGTTAAATATGAAAGGTAAAAGAAAATATCCTTTTCTCGTTGTTACTCATGGTTCCAAACAAAAGCAATATGTTGAGTGGAAATATAAAATATGGAAGCGACTAGTTCCCGGTGGAGTGAAAAGCAATTCTATTACTTTAGTGGATACCGGGAAAAAATACTTTATTTGTGGCTTTAGAACAGCGGCTCATCCATGTTTTTTACAATTTTTCAGGTCGTTTTACTTGAATGGAAAGAAGGTTGTAACCAGAGAAATATTAAACAAACTTACTCCATTTTCAATCGCAGTATGGTATATGGATGATGGTTATTACAGAAAGGCAAGAGGAAGAGCTCAATTATCGACTAATGGTTTTTCTTATGAAGAAAATATTTTAATCCAGAAGTATTTTAAAGAAACGTGGAGTGTCTCTTCCAATATCGGAACTTCAGGTAGTGGAACTAATTATATTTGGTTTAATACAGAAAATACGATCAAATTCTTTAAAATAATAAAAAATCACATTTCCCATTTATTTAATTATAAGATCGATTTAAAGAGAAAACTACAATGGAGAGCTCTATCCAAAGAAGAAATAGGATATATAAAGAATAATTACAATATTGAATCTCCACAACTGATTGCCCATAAATTGGATAGACCTTTAAATACTGTTTTTGGTGTTGCATGGAGATTAGGAGTTACGCAACCCAGGGGAGGGAGAAAGATCTATGAAAGAAATTTGTGAAGATTATTCACCTACGAACAGAGAAGATGTTCAAAAACGTATAGCAAAATTAACAAAGCTCGGTTATTTATTAAAAAATCGTGCTCCGTCAGAAGAAGAGATAAAGGCATGCACCCCATTTCTGGACAGGCAGATCGCCATCATTAAACCTGGAATAATCTGTACCCTCGGGAATTTCTCCACTTCCTACATACTGGATAAGTTCGGCATGAGACCGGAAAGCATAGGCAAGGTTCACGGGAAGGTTTTTTCCGTGCATAACCTGATGTTATCCTCGAAAATAGTCCCCCTTCACCACCCGGCTGCTGCATTGCGCAACCCCGACCTCAAGTCGGTCATGAGGGGGGATTTCAGGGTTCTGAAGGGGCTAATATAACCATGGAATGAACCTCTTTGTCCTTTTCCGGTAAAGGAATCCAGGAAATACGCCATTGCGATCGGTATCGTTGCGAGTGTAATGCACAAAGTCCATGAACCCAGAATCCTTTCCAGATCATTCATGCCGTCGTTTCCTCACATGAACATCGAGAGCGCCCTGAAGAATATCCCTCCCGCCACTATGGCGAAAACTATGTTGAAAAGGGTTATGAAAAGCCCCCTCTTCCATCCGGTTTCCCTGACAAGCGCCGCGATCGTTGCCGCGCAGGGGATGTAGAGCATGGTCACGAATGCGAAGACGATCATCTGGACCGGCGTCATCACCGAGGCGAAATCGGTGGTTCCGAACAGTACGGCGAGCATCACAAGCGTCATCTCCTTCTTCAGCGTCCCGAAAATCAGTGCTATCCCGGTGACGACCGGTAAACCGAGCCATGCCACCGTCACCGGGCTCATCAGTTCAGATATTGTGGCCAGCATGCCCGCCGAGGAGGCGATTCTTATCAGCACGGTTCCCGCGACTATTATCGGGAGGGCTATGTAGACGAAATCCTTTGTCCTGAACCATGTCTGCTTCAGCGTAGTCTTGATGTCAGGCATCCTGAGTGAATGGACCTCCATTATCAGCCCCGAAGGTTCCCCCGGCAGGACCCTGAAAGCTATCCTCCCGAGAGCGAAAACTATTGCTATGTCGATGAGATAAAGGCCTATCGCCCACCATACGCTGACGAACCTGGCGACCAGCCCGAGTATTACCGCGGTCACGGCCGCGCACGGGATGAGCGTAGTCACGAATATGGCTATCATCCTCTCCCTGTGGGTTTCCATTATCCTGCACCCGAGGCAGGCCGGTACATTGCAGCCGTATCCCATCATCAGCGGTATGAACGCCTTGCCGTGGAGTCCTATCTTGTGCATGACGTTGTCCATGAGGAACGCCATCCTCGAAAGATAGCCGGAATTCTCCAGTATTCCCAGTATCAGGTAAAACGGGAGAATGTAAGGAAGTATGACCGTGATGGCGGATATCACTCCCTCCAGAAGCCCCAGTATAAATTCAAGAATTATCCCTCCTCCGGTCTGGGCTTCCAGCAGGTGGAGGAAACCCATCAGCAAGTCCTCGATTGCCGCAGAGAAGAAATCACCGAAGGTGAAAACTGAGAAGAAGGTTGCCAGAATTATCAGTATCATTACGGGATAACCCCAGATTTTGTCTGTGCTTACGTCGTGTATCCTTTCCGCCAGCGTCTCTCCCTTTTTCTTCGTTTGTTTCTGCACCTGCGTCGCGATCCTGTTGGCGGCCGCGTATTTCTCGCACGTAACTGCGGTGGGGCAGGAGTGCTTGTGGATGCTTTCTATTTCCCCTGATATCTTTCCGGCCTCTTTCGCCGCGTCAGGGGCGTTTTTCAAGACCATCCGTACGATCTCGCTGTCGTTCTCAAGGAGTTTTATAGCCAGCCATCTCGGGGGGTAATCCGACCTGAACCCCTTGAGGGCTTTTACGATTTTTTGTATCCCCCTTTCGAACTCGTCGCCGTACTTTATTGTTTTCGGTTTTCTCCCGCTTCCGGACAGCTCCACCGCCTTCTCGGCTATGTCATATATCCCGGTTCCCTTGACCGCTATGGTGGGTATCACCGGGATTCCCAGGATCTTCCCGAGTTTTTTGTGGTCTATCCTTATTCCCTTTTTCTCGGCCGTGTCGATCTGGTTGAGCGCGATTATCATCGGCCTTCCCATTTCTATGAGCTGGAGCGTGAAGAAAAGGTTCCTTTCCAGCACCGAGGCGTCGACCACGTTTATGACGACGTCGGGTTTTTCCTTTGCTATGTATTCCCTTGTGACGGTTTCCTCTATCGAATAAGTGGAAAGCGAATATATCCCGGGAAGGTCTATCACGCTGATCTCGTGTCCCCTGAACCTGAATGACCCCTCCGCTTTCTCGACGGTCTTTCCCGGCCAGTTCCCTATGTGCTGGTTGAGCCCGGTCAGGTAGTTGAATATGACGGATTTCCCGACGTTCGAATTCCCCGCCAGAGCTATCCTTATTTTCCCGTTCATTTCATATCTCCACTATTACCTTTTTCGCGAGCCCCCTTCCTATCACGAGGCATGATCCCCTCACGCATACCTCGACGGGGCCGCCTGCCGGTGCCTTCCTTCCTATCTTTATTTCCGTGCCCGGGGTGAGCCCCATCTCCTCCATCCTCCTCTTGGCCATCCTTCCCGATTCTATGGAGACTATCCTGGCTTTCATCCCCCTCTCCAGATCATCCAAAAATATGATACCTTTCTTTTTGATGTTTTTCCGGTGGTCCATGTGGTTTCTTATTACCCTCTCGAGCTCGTCAGAAACAACGTGTTCCATTTCGCATGCCTGCTCGTGGCTCTTGTTTTTAGGAAACCCTATTTTGTTCAGGAATTTTTCTATCGTCCTGTGCTTGCTGAGTATGTTCTTTCCTATTTTTTCCCCCTTTGCGGTCAGCGTGGCGCCCCTGTACGGGGTGTGTTTTATGTAACCGGCTTTCGCGAGCTTCACCAGCATCTCGGAAACGCTCGCCGGGGATATGCCGAGTTCCCTGGCCACTGTTATCGTAGTGGGCATGATTCCCTTCTCTTTCATCCTGTACATTATCTCGAGATACTCTTCGACATTTTCCGACGTCATATCGTAATATTTAGGTGCACCTAAATATATATATTCATCCTGCCGGATGCCTTCATTTTTCGAAAAACCGCTACCCTTAAAATACGAGAAACAATATAATATTATACATGAGATTTGCCGATATAGATTTCAGGCCGGGGTTTACCGTTTACAAGAACGGACGAGGTCCGGTCTGGGTCTGTCCGCATTCAGGCCCGGCGATGGAAACGCCCACGTCGAGGGACGGTTACTCCGACGTCGTGGCGTCCCTCTGCTGGCTTGAGATGGGCGGGACGCTGATCATTTCCAGCATACCCAGGAAGCAGATATACGGGGTTGACTTCAACAGGGAATCCCCCCCAAGGGACTCCGCGCTCAACCTCTGGTCCGAGTTCATAAAGGACGAGAAACGAGGACGTCTGGAAAGGTATCGCCATACATATTCCTGGACGTCTTTCAACCCGGGCGATTACAGGAACAGGATGAAGATATACAACGATTTCTGGAACACCGTGAAAAAATCGAAGGAGCCTGTCGTATTCGTCCATCGCCAGTTCACCCGGGTGAAGAACTTCCCCTCTGTAATGGACATCGTTACCTTCGAGGGGAGGGGGGTCAACAAGAAGATAATGGAGGCGATCGTTGAGAAGGCCAATGAAAAATACGCGCCCTTCATGAAGCACATAGAAAGGGACTACAAGGACGCCATAAAGCTGGAGCACAGGAGGGTGACGGACAGAATAAGGGAGGTCTTCTCGGAATTCTCCCTCGAAAAGATGAAGGTGGAATACAAGAAAAACATACTCGACGACATGCAGAACATGAGCAAATTCGTGAACAAGCGGGTCTACAGGAAGCTGGAGAAGGAATTCAGCGAAAGGAACTACATGTCCGTCCTCCGTTCGACCCTGAGGCAGAAGGTCCCTCCAAGGATAACGGTGGAATCCTTCTTCAGGGGGGACAAAGCCCTTAAGTCGAAGAACCCAATGTTCATAAAGGACAGGATAGTCATGGAGGTCGAGGTCACCAACTTCCTCGGCTACTGGCACCCGAAGAAGGCGGCAGAGATACTAATGTCCATACTGCGGGACTTGGTATCGGTGGAAACGTACAGCGAGCTTGGGGTCAAGCAGAAGCACATAATAGAATACGTGAAGCACGAGGAGACGGCATGATAAGGCAAAGGGCTTTAAGAAAGGACGACATTCCCGCGATAATGGGATTCAAGAAGAAGAGCGTCAGGGTGAGCTTCCCGGGTCACGAGTTCAGCCCGGAGAAATTCAGGGAATCCCTCGAGAGGCACATGGAAAAGGAACCAGAAGGAATACAGGTCCTGGAGGAAGACGGAAAAATAATAGGTTACATCTGGTTCAGCTCAGGGAACGGGGACGTGGGCGAGTACGGGCTTCTCCGGCAGCTATTCGTAGACGAGGAATACCGCGGCAAGGGGCTCGCGGAGAGGCTGATAAGGTATGCGGAAGAATATTTCTTCGCGAAGGGGATAAAGAGGATAAAGCTGACGGTAACAATGTCCAATTCACCCGCCATAAGGCTTTACGAGAAGCTGAAATACGATAAAACGAGAGTAGTGATGGAGAAAACGGTCGAATAATGGAATGAATCATGTTTCACATGCTTCTCTCGAAATATCTATTCCTTGATCTTTTTCCATTTCTCCCTGATCTTCCTGCTGATAGACTTCTTCATGTATGAATCGAGGGACTTCTGCCCCGGTTCGTCCTTGTCGAAATCCTCTTCCGAGAGGCCGACTGCATTGAGTATTCTCATGGCGGCCGGGATGATCTGGTGGTTCACGTAGTATTCCGGGTCGTAGTTCTTCGCGTACTCTACCGGCTCCGCCCTGCTGGATATCGATCCCAGGCCCTTGGTTATTATGTACCCTATCACCGATCCAGGGGTCACGACGTGGCCGTGTTCTACGTATTTTCTCGCAGCGGTGACGTGGGGGCCTATCTGATCGTACTGCTCCAGCGGTCGGGTTATCTGCGTGTATATCACCAGCTCGCTCATCTCAGCCTTCCCCGAATTGAGCTTTTCTATGGTCTCCTCCACGATATTGACTGCCTTGTTCTGGTCGTTCTCCTTCAGTATCGCTTCAAGCACCTTTTCCTGAGTCTCCTTCGCCAGCCTGCTCCAGTCCCTCCTGACCTGTTCGAATCCCCTCACCGTTATGACACCCTTCGTGTCGAGTAAAGCGTACCTCTTCTTGGCAGTCGTTCCGGATTTGGTCTGGACGAAGAGCCCTGACTTGTAGGAATTCACGAACTCCAGCTCCATCGTTTCCGGGAGCTCCTTGTTTATGTCCTTCACGAAATCCCTGGCCTTAGATTTCGAGCACCTCTCCAGGAACAGCGAATCCGTGTCGCCGTAAATCACCCGGAAGTTACGATTTTTCGCGAACTCTATGACGTGCTGTATGTAATACCTCCCCCATGCGGCTATGGAGCTTGCGCATATCCTTGAATACCACCTGGAGCCGGCGTATGCGTAATATCCGTAGCTGGCGTTGGCTATGATCTTGAGGGCGTACTGCTTGTTGTGAAGATCCCTGTGCTCCTCCGAACCGGCCGGATGGCCGTTCATCTTCACCTTTGCGTCTGTTCTCCTCTTGACGAGGTCCTCTATTACCGACGTTATGAATCCCTTGTTTTCCCTCCCGAAGAAGTGCCCTTCCCCCGGCACCTTGTTCTCCTTGCTGTCATTATCCGTTCCCTTGTCCAGCGTTTCCGGAGAAACGTTGTGCGTGATTATTATGGACGGATAAAGGGACGTGAAGTCGAAAAGGGACACGGCATGATGAATGCCAGGCTCAGGCGGATAGACGTATCCTCCGGTGAACGGCGAAGCTTCCCTCCTCCTCCGTATCTCGTCGTACCTCGGCCTGTTGAGTATGGTCTCCCCAGCTTCGCTGGCCTTTTTGATCAGCAGCCATTCGACGAGCTGTGAATATGACATCCTGCTCACATCGAAAAGGCTCTGCCCCACCAGCGACGAAAGCTCGTATATCTGCGGCAGAACGCGTCTGGACAGCTTTACCGCGAGCCCCGAGTCCCTTAAGCAATAATCCGCCACCTTCTTCAGCCCCTTTTTTTCCTTCCAGAGCTCCCTTATCTGGTCCCACCGGACTTCCGTCTTCCCTTCCCCTATGATCTCCCTCGAGACCATGTCCAGCGTCAGGACCTCCGATTCCAGGGAATCCCCCAGTATCCTGTCTATGAAATTGTAAATGTCTACATGGACCCTTCCCGGCACCTTCGCGGAAAAGACCCTTCCCCTTTTCGTGTAAACCAGCTCCTGGCCGTCCCTCCCGATCATCACGGGAATCTTGTATCTTTCCGACTTCTCCTTTATCCTGTGAAAATCGAAGACGTCCCCGTTGTAGGTCACCATCATGTCCGGGTCGTTCTCCAGCACTATCTCGAAGAACCTCTTCAGCATCTCTTCCTCGCCGTTCAGCATCTCCACACCCTCCGGCACGTTCTCCCCCCAGTTGTAGGTGATCACGCCCTTCTTCCCCTTGTCCGTGAAATAGGAGATCATTATGATCTGGCCCTTCGCCGTTTCTATGTCTATCCCCATCACGCTGAAATCCCTTCTCTCGCCTTCTGAAACCTTCAGCTCGCTGACGTCTATCACGCTGCCGCCCATGATCTTCCTTTCTTCTTTCCCTTCCGCTTCAACGACGCATGAAGGAAAAATACGCTTGTCTATCATGTATCTCCGGTAGAAACTGATGTCGTGCTCGTAAGCCCTTCGTATGCCTTCCCAGTCCTCGGTTATGTGGCGGATTTTCGGGATGTCGGCCGGGTTCTGTATGGTCAGCCTGAGGAATTCCCTCTCCTCGCCGAGTATTTTCTTCTTCTCCTTTTCCAGCCGGAATTCCTTGCCCTCCATGTATTTCAGCTGGGACAGCCTGTTTCTGAGATCCTCCATGTCCTTGAGTATCTTCTGCGATACGTCCAGAAAGAAGTAGGGCCTGAAGCCCCTGTCCAGCGCCAGGATGGTTTCCCCTTTGTCCGTTTTGCCCCATATCCTCACGACGGGCTTCCCGTCCTCCATGACGTAATCCACGTCGAGCACGGAGAATGCGATCCTGGCCATGATAAAGGTATGTTTCGCTTCCTTTTAAAAATGATCGCGGGTCAGAAATCCGTTGCGTCTTTGACGTAACCCATCCCGTGCAGTATGTCCCCGATGTCCTCGCCGTTCATTTCGTTGATTTCCACGCTGGCATGCTGGTCGCAGTGGTCATAAAGCTCGCACACAGGACCTTTGCATTTTCCGATATTGGAATATACCGGGCATATTTTCTGGAGAGCGCTGTCCCTTCCTTCCTCCAGATCGTTCAGCCAGTAGTTCCCTGTCTTCCTGCCGCCGGGCGTTTTTGCCATGGTTTCAAGACTCCGTTTAATCGTACAGGCCTCTTATCCTTGAGCTTAAATAAGACCTTCCGAAAGAATCTGCGGTTCTAAATCTGTAATCTTCCTGCTTCTCTCTCGTGGGGGAAATGATCTTCTCCGGGTGGTACTTGTGTACGAAATCTTTCCTTACCCCGTTCTGTTCCCATACCGCCCTGTGAAGCTTTCTCCTCCCGTGACCGGACTTGCTGTGCGCTGGCATAAAATCAACCTCTCAAATTATAAATTATTGTTATAAATTGGTAGTAAATTTTAAAAACAGAAACGCGGTTTCAGATCTGAACCTTTTCTAACTCTTCCTTTCTGTTCCTGAGCGTATTGATGAGATCAAATGTAAGGTACCTGACCTGGCGGTTTCCCACGCAGTTCCCATATATGCAGTTTGATCCCCCCTTCGTGCATTCGCCTGTTGCCGCGGGGCAGTGATTCTCGTAATGGTCCTTTAGCAGGTCTGCCACCATTTTAACTCCTTCTTCCCCCATGTGCCGCATATTCATCGGGAGATTTCTCACGGTCAGTTCTTCTCTTTCCATGTACCTCGTGCTGACAGTTTTGTTTCCACTCATGAAAATCAGTCCTCTGCTATTAAATGAAAGGGAAATTATTTAAAGCGATTTGCTCCAACGAACATTTAGTTTAAAGATATATGCCGTCGTGCCGGAAGAAATCCAGGGCTTCTTTCCCCCTGGACCGGTCGAGTTCCCCGTTCTTGTCGCAGAAATCATAAGCGCAGCACGATTCTCCTGTACACTCCCATCCATCCCCTACGCACCTGTATCTGGGGCAGTGTTCCTGTATGTACCTGCCCCCTTTTGCCAGGGCGACTTCCGGTGTCAGGCTTGCTACTTCATCGTTCATAACATATCAATCCGAAAAATTGTTGTTAAGATTTGGACGGAAAACTTTTAAATCGCTTCTTTTCCAGAAAATCAGCTGCTTTCCTCTTCCTCGGTTTCGTTCTCGGAGACCTTGGCGAAGGAAGCGAGGGTGTCGTCCTCGTTGAGCCTCATAACCCTTACGCCCTGGGTGTTCCTTCCTATCTCGGATATCTGGTCGGCGAACGTCCTTATCACCATTCCCTTCTCCGACATGAACATGACCTCATCGTCCTTGTGGAGCGCGATCACCCCTACGGCCGTCCCGGTCTTCTCGGTGACCTTCAGGTTCTTAACACCCTTCCCGCCCCTGTTCTGCTGGCGGTACATATCGAAGGATGTCCTCTTCCCGTATCCTTTGGACGTGACAATGAAAAGCGAAGAGTCCTCGTCCACTACCGCGACACCGACCACTTCGTCCCCGGAGCGGACCCTTATGCCCCTTACGCCGGCGGCAGACCTTCCCATAGGACGGACGTCCTTCTCGGAGAAGCGTATGGCGTAACCCTTGTTCGTCCCTATCATTATCTCGTGTTCCCCGTCCGTCAGGCGGACGTCTATGAGGTCGTCGTCCTCGTTGAGCCTGATCGCTATTATCCCGCCCCTCCTCGGGTTGCTGTACGATGAAAGGGTGGTCTTCTTGACCTTCCCCTTCTTCGACGCGAAGAATACGTATTTGGCGTCTTCGAAGGTCTTGACGGGTATGATCGTCTTCACCCTCTCATCCTTGTCAACCTCCAGGAGGTTCACTATGGGCTTGCCCCTCCCGTATTTCTTGGCTTCCGGTATCCTGAAGGCGCGGATCCAGTATATCTTCCCCTTGTTGGTGAAGCATAACAGATAATCATGGGAATGCGTGACGAATATCTCCTTGACGATGTCCCCCTCCTTGGTCCTCGTTCCTATCACGCCCTTCCCGCCCCTGTTCTGCTGCCTGTATTCCTCCAGCGGGATGCGCTTGACGTAGTCGTCCTGGCTCATGGTTATTACGATGTCCTCGCGCTTGATCAGTCTTTCGTCTTCGAGCGTCGGCTCTTCCGTTGCGAGTATCTCCGTCCTCCTGTCGTCGCCGTACTTGTTCTTGATATCGATGAGATCCTTCTTTATCAGCCCGTATATCTTACTGTCGTGGGCGAGTATGTCCTTGAGCTCCTCTATTAGCTTCATGAGGGACGAATGCTCTTCCGTGATCTTCCCCCTCTCGAGCGACGTGAGCCTCTGGAGCTTCATGTCCAGTATCGCTTCGGACTGCTTCTTGGAAAGCTTGAACCTCCTGATGAGCCTGTGAGAGGCTTCTTCAACGTTCTTTGAGGACTTGATCAGGCGGACGGTCTCGTCTATGCTGTCGAGCGCTATCAGGAGGCCCTGGAGAATGTGCGCCTTCTCCGACGCCTGGTTCAGGTCGAATTTCGTCCTCTTCCTCACGACCGAGAACCTGTGCTTTATGAACTCCTCCATCATCTCCTTCAGGCTCAGCACCTTCGGCTGGTTGTCGACCAGCGACAGGAGGGTTGTCCCGAAGCTCGTCTGGAGCTGGGTGTGCTTGTAAAGATGGTTGAGAATGATGTTCGCCGGGTAGGATTTCGAGACTTCGATAACTATCCTCATCCCGTCCTTGTCCGACTCGTCGCGGATGTTCGTGATGCCCTTGATCCTCTTGTCCTTGACCAGGTCGGCGATGTTCTCTATGAGCCTGGACTTGTTGACCATGTAGGGGATCTCGGTTATTATTATCCTTTCCTTGCCCTGCACCTCCTCGATATCGGCCTTGCCGCGGACGACTATGGATCCCCTTCCCGTCTGGTATGCCAGCCTGGTCCCGTTTATTCCCAGTATCTGGCCGCCCGTCGGGAAGTCCGGAGCCCTGACGTGTTCCATGACCCCCTCCAGCGTGATCCCGGGGTTGTCTATCATGGCCACGGTGCCGTCGACTATCTCGTTCAGGTTGTGGGGCGGGATGTTGGTCGCCATGCCCACCGCTATTCCCGATGATCCGTTGATCAGAAGATTCGGCACCTTTGAAGGCAGGACTGCAGGCTCCTTCAGCGAGCCGTCGAAATTGGGCCTGAACTGGATTGTCTTCTTATCTATGTCTTTCAGAAGCTCCTCGGAGAGGCTGGCCATCCTTGCCTCGGTGTAGCGCATGGCTGCAGCGCCGTCGCCGTCTATCGATCCGAAATTTCCCTGCCCGTCTATCAGAGGATATCGAAGCGAGAATGTCTGTACCATCCGGACGAGCGCGTCGTATACCGCCACGTCGCCGTGCGGGTGGTATTTGCCAAGCACCTCTCCCACGATCCTTGCGCATTTCTTGAACGGTTTGTTGTGGTGCATTCCCATCTGGTTCATTGCGTAAAGAATCCTCCTGTGGACGGGCTTCAGTCCGTCCTTGATGTCAGGCAGTGCCCTTCCCACTATCACGGACATGGAATAATCGAGATAACTCTCTTCCATCTCCTTCTCGAGCACCCTGTCCTTTATCTTCCCGTTCCGGTCTTTCTCTTCCGCCATAATCATACATCCAGGTTCTTCACGAACTGTGCGTTCTTCTCTATGAACTCCCTTCTGGGTTCCACCTTGTCGCCCATCAGCGTGGTGAACACCATGTCAGCCTCTATCGCGTCCTCGATGCTCACCTGCAGAAGAATCCTGTTGGCAGGGTCCATCGTGGTTGACCAGAGCTGGTCGGGGTTCATCTCCCCGAGGCCCTTGTACCTCTGCACGTTGGAGCCCCCGCCGACCCTTTCGGTCACCTTTTCCAGCTCCCTGTCCGAATAAGCGTAATGTATGTCCTTCCCCTTCTTCACCCCGTAAAGGGGAGGCTGCGCTATGTATATGTGCCCCTTCTCCACGAGAGGCTTCATGTACCGGTAGAAGAACGTGAGCAGAAGAGTTCGAATATGCGCGCCGTCGACGTCTGCATCGGTCATTATTATTATCTTGTGGTATCTCAGCTTGTCGGCCTCGAAGAACTCCCCGGCGCCCGTCCCTATAGCCGTGATCATGTTCTGTATCTCGTTGTTCTTGAGGATGTTCACCAGCCTGGCCTTCTCCACGTTGATTATCTTTCCGCGAAGCGGGAGAATTGCCTGGAACTGCCTGTCCCTTCCCTGTTTTGCCGAGCCGCCTGCGGAATCGCCCTCTACTATGTATATCTCGCTCCTTGATGGGTCCCTCTCAGCGCAGTCCGCCAGCTTCCCCGGGAGTGCTCCCACTTCCAATGCGGACTTCCTTCGTACGAGCTCCCTCGCCTTGAGGGCGGCCTCCCTGGCCTTCGCTGCATTCATTGCCTTGTCGACGATGGTCCTCGCCAGCTGGGGGTTCTCCGCCAGGAACGTGCCGAGATACTCCACCACGACGGAATCGACGAAACCCTTTATTTCCGGGTTCCCGAGCTTTGTCTTGGTCTGGCCCTCGAACTGGGGGTCGACCATCTTGACGCTTATGACGGCCGTGAGGCCCTCCCTGACGTCGTTCCCGGTCAGCTTTTCGCCGTTCTTGAACATCCCGTTCTCCTGAGCGTACTTGTTGAAAACCCTCGTGAGGGCGTTTTTGAAGCCAATCATGTGCATTCCGCCCTCTGCCGTGTTTATGTCGTTCACGAACGAGAGGATCTGCTCGTTGTAGCCTGTGCTGTACGTCATGGCCACCTCGACCTCGGTGGTACCCTTCTTTTTGTCGAAATATACCGGCTTCTCCAGGATCGTGTCCTTGTTGCCGGTCAGAAACTTGACGAAGGTGACTATTCCTCCCTCGTAATGGAATTTTTCATCCTTTCCAGACCTCTCGTCCTTCATCTGGATGATGATGCCCGCGTTAAGGAATGCCATTTCCCTCATGCGGTTGGAAAGCGTCTCGAAATCGAAGTCTGTGGTCTCGAATATCGTGCTGTCAGGCCAGAACTTGATCCTCGTGCCTGTTTCGTATGGGAAACCGTCCTGCATCTTCTCCAGTCCCGTGACAGGCTTCCCTTCCTGATATTCCTGCCTGTGGAGGATTCCGTCCCTCTTCACTTCTACCACCAGTTTCTTCGAGAGAGCATTAACGACGGAAACGCCCACGCCGTGCAGGCCGCCCGCTATGTGGTAGACCTTGGAATCGAACTTGCCGCCCGCGTGAAGCTTCGTCATGACGACTTCGAGGGCTGATTTTCCCGGGAACTTCGGGTGCGTGTCCACCGGGATTCCCCTCCCGTCGTCAACGACTGTAACGGAATTGTCCTTGTGGACGGTTATAACTATGCTTTTGCAGAATCCGGCCAGAGCCTCGTCTACGGAATTGTCCACGACTTCGTACACAAGATGGTGGAGTCCCCTGGGGCCCGTCGAACCCACGTACATGCCCGGCCTCTTCCTGACTGCGGAGAGACCCTCCATTACCTTGATATCCTGCGCACCGTAAGTTTTCTGCTGTTCCTCGGTCATAGTACCAGCCTGTGGCCAAATCCTTCCAGATCGCAA
>JAFGDH010000030.1 GCA_016932215.1 Candidatus Aenigmatarchaeota archaeon
AAGCCAAAAATCACCAGAAGGAAAAACAATACAACCAGCCAGCCCTCCCACGAGATAGGGACATATCCCCAGCCGAGGTCACGGGATCGGATGCCTTTCCTTCGCCGGAACCAGTACCTGTTTCCCATAATTATCATTTCTTCCTCAGGATTAAATACCTGAACTGGCCGGTGACCAGGGTTATATTCCTTGCCGATTTCTTGAGCATCTTCTTGTAATGGTCAAGGTTGTCGATGTTGATCTTGTCGCTGTACTCGTCCAGGAAGCGGAGGAACTCGTCCACGCTCAGCGCCTTGGAACCCTCGCCTGTTATGTGCTTCTCGATATTGTGGAAGTTCAGGTGGTCGAATATGACCTTGAGCTCGGGAAGAAGGAACATGGAAAGGAAATCCCTGTTTCGGATCTCCAGAAGGTCGGTGATTTTTCCCGTTTCAACGCTGAAGCCGAGCTTCTTCGCCGCCTTCTCAAGCCAATCGAATTTGATGGAGAACTCATTGTGTCCGTACACCGGGATCATTCTCGGGTATCCCGGGTCGCATGCGTTCTCGGATATGAAGACTATCCCTTTTTTTTCAAGTATCCTGCTGACCTGCTCCAGGAAGCGGATTGCGCCGTAATTGAACACCACGTCCCTTTTAGGGAGCTTTATTCCGTACTGGTCGATCTGCCTCCTCGCGTCCATCACCATCTCCCACTTCTCGTGGTCCGTCTCCCCCACGTCGGAAAACGGGTTGATCACCATCGGGAGGTCGGCGAGAACCTCGTTGCATATTATGAAGTTGTATCTTTCCTTCCTCTCCCCTATCTTCAAGACATCGCCGGCGATGAACCGGAATTTCTCCTTCGGGAATACCCCCTTAAGGAATCCGATTATCCTTTTCGAGAGGTCAAAAAACGTGTAATTCCATTCCCCACACAGTTCGGAGGTGAACGATTTAGCAACGTCTCCGAGTCCCGGCCCTATCTCCAGTATGGACGGTTTCGGAGGAATTAGCTTCCTTTCCTTCATTATCCTGGCCAGCTGTCCCCCGAAGGGCAGGGAGTCCTTGGTGAACGGGTTCTTCTCCCTGAGAAGATGCGAAAGGGAGACCTCGTCTATCATCTCCGGGCTCTTCTGCCCGCTGTAATACTTCTCGGTCGAACTTATCATAGCCTCCATGAAATCACTCCGAAAACGCGAAGCCTACAGATCTCCCAAGCCCCTTGGAAAGGGACTCTATCATGTAAACGGGATCGTCTCCCATTTTAAGATAAACATTAATCTCTCCGTTTATGCCGTCGCAGAGTCCGCCGAGGAATTCTATTATCCCTCCGGCGAGAGTGTCCCTGGTCTTCTGGTTGCCCCCCGCCAGCTGGACCTTCAGCGGCCTTTCCTCGGGAGAGCCGACCAGCGATACGGTAACCGAAGAAACGTTCCCCTTGAAAACAGAGACGGAATGGCCCAGGCCCCTTCTTTTCTTCCTGTCGAATATCTCCCTGAGGCCGGTCCCGAGCATGATCCCCAGCATTTCCGCGCCCTTGGAATCCATGCCGCCGGCCCATTCCGCGAACACTTCAAGCCCCATCTCCGCGTTCAGCGCGAAGAATTTGATGAGGCTGTCGAGCTGCGGGACGCCGGTGTTCACGCGCACGACCTTACCCCGTAGGTCGATTACCATCTTGATCCCGTAGCTTCCGGTCTTCCTCTCCAGGATGCATCCGTTGTCGTCGGAATCCCTGATCAGGAACTTTCCGGGAAAAGTGAACTCCATGATAAATATTCTTCCGGATTCTTTAAATTAGTCCGCGGAAAAGGAGAACTTGCCCTTTTTCTTCTCGACCGGGGCGAAAAGCGGGCACGCGTTAGCGCTCATCGGCATTATCATTCCCTTCAGGACTTTCTGTTCCGGGTTGACGCATTCTATGCCTTCCTTCTTCATCCGGATGATCTTCATCCCCCAGGCGCATTTGGCGCATCTCTTGCTGCTGACCCTCTTCATTCGTACCAGTCCCATTTAATAATTGAAGCGGGATAATAAAAATTATGATAGTTGCAGGCAGGGACAGGTTCTCCGAGATGCTCGCCAACGAGCTTAACGCCAAATACGTTGAGATCGGCCACAGGGTGTTCCCTGACGGGGAAAGCTATTTCCGGTTGAAGGAACAGAACATAATAAAGGGCCAGCCGGTCATTCTGGTGGTCAGGGCGAAAACCCCAGGAACGAACCTGGACGGGCTCGTAACGGAATCCGTCATACTTCTCGACTATATCCGTTCGCTCGGTCCCTCTAAGTTATGCCTTCTCCTCCCGTACCAGCCGTATTCCAGGCAGGACCAGCAGTTCCTCAGGGGTGAGCCGGTGTCATCAAAGATAATAAGGAAAACCCTTTCCAAAAAATGCGACCTTCTGGTGAACGTGGCTTCGCACGACTTCCGGAAGGAGGGGTGGATCAGCAGGAACATGTACAACGTCTCCGGGCTGGAATCTGCGATCACGCTCCTGAAGATGGAGGAGCATAAAAACGCGGTCGTGATCGCACCGGACATGACGGAGAACGGGAACGTCCAGAAGATAGCGAAGGTCATCGGAGCAGGCACGATATCCATAATGAAGGAGAGGGACAAGGTGACCGGCGATATCGAATCGGAGGAGATAGACTACGATTTCGGGGGGAAGGACGTGATAATATACGACGATGTCACATCTTCAGGAGCGACTCTTCTTAAAACGATCCACAGGGTAAAGACCGACGCCCCGAGGAGGATCACCGTCATTGTCATCCACGCTATTGCCTGCTACAACCCGAAGGAGAAGATGGATTCCATAGAGATGATCAGGGAGACGAGAGCGAAATTCCACTCCTCCGATACCATCGAAACGCCAGTCACCTCTTTCTCGGTCATCCCGGAGACCGCCAAAAGGCTCAGGGAGATCTTCCGTTAAAGCCGGTTTGTCTCTTCAAGGTGATCAAAAATCTGGCTCAGCGTGCCTTTTTATTTTTTGCTTACAAGATTCAAAATGAGACTGTTACGTGTAGTTGGTTCTTTATTATCCGGAGGTAGGGGTATTTAGGTGATCATATGAGCGAAGAGGTCTTAATCATACCTACCCAGCAGGCAAGGCACATATCCGATAAAATAAGGCATGACATGGAATGCCCCGGGTTCGAGTTCACCTACGTGGGCGGGAACATGGACGGTCAGGACGAATTCCCCGACCGTGAAATATACGCGGCCGTCCCGGAGATCGAAAAAATAGACGGAAAGCATGTGGTCGTTCTGCACGGCGGGGCCCCCCGTCCGAATTCAAGCGAACTGAGATTGTTCCACACACTCAGGGCGATCAATAAGCCAATAGACGGGGGAAGAGATACGAGGGGAAGAAAATTTCAGAAAAGTCTCAATGTAAAACCAAAGACATTGAACGTCTTTTTCACTTATTTCACTGGAGGAAAACAGGACTGGGTCGACAGGAAGGGAGCGATAAACGCAGCAGAACTTTATCTCGATATGTGCAAACGTTATTTCGGGGTCGGGCATTTTTTCACTATAGACGGGCATTTCGTGCTTGATAAATGGGCAAAAAAATATCCAATCACCAATGTAAGCGCAATAGACCTTCTCGTCAAGGCGGCCATTAAAGACGGTTTCACTGGCTATGACATATACGGTCCGGACGAGGGATCACTAAGAATGGGAATCGATAAGAAGCTTGACAAGGTCAGGGTTTCCGTATACAAGGACATACTAAAAAACAAACCGGAAGAGCTCAGAGCCATGATCGGAGGCAGGAAGGTATACCTAGTTGATGATCTTCTGCAGACAGGAGGAACTCTTGAAAGGGGAATTAACTCGATATGGGATGCCGGGGCGGAAGACATAATAGTAGGAGTCACGCATCTGAGACAGACACAAGGATACAACAGGATAAGGTCAAATGTATCAAAGCTTTACAGCACTGATACCAATCCCGGAAACCCATTCGCAAATGTTTCTGTATCAGAACTGGTAAAGGACACCATCGGGGATTATTTCTTCAACGGAAAATATAAGTTATGAAGACAAGTCTTTCTATTATGAACACCAAACTCCTCCACATGGAAGACTGTTACCTGAAGGAATTCGACGCCAAAATCATTAATCGGGGAGATAACTATGTCGTCCTTGATCAGACCGCTTTCTATCCCCTAGGAGGGGGGCAGCCAAGTGACCAGGGAACGCTGAACGGGATCAAGGTAACAGAGGTCAGGAAGGAGAACGGGGAGGTCAGGCATTTTCTGGAGAAGCCTGTAGAAGGGGAAGAAGTGCACGGCGTTCTCGACTGGGAAAGAAGGTATGCGTTCATGCGCATGCATACCGCCCAGCACCTGCTGTCAGGTATAGTAATCGGGATGAAAGGATCGGAGACCGCAGGCAACCAGATCGGCAGGGATTATTCCAGGATAGATTTCCGCCCCTTCAGGCCGGACGAAAAGGAAGTGGAATTGATTGCGGGAAAATTCAACGAATGGGTCGACAAACAGGTCCCTGTCAAAATCTATTTTTCCACAAGGAAGAAGGTGATGGAAGAAGTCGACGAGAAAAGAAGAGTCCTTTTTTCACGGCTTCCGGAATTCATAAAGGAGATACGGGTGGTCGAGATAGAGGGGATAGACAGGGTCCCGTGCGGCGGAGCGCACGTGGCGAATACGAAGGAGATCGGCCATATCAATATCATCAGGACCGAGAACAAGGGCTCCGATACCACGAGAATGGTATTCGGGCTGGAGTAAAGATTATCTGATCTCTTTTCTGAAGAGACTTATCAGGGAGTCGACGTAACAGGTCAGGTTTTCGACGTTTTCATGCCCGTTCAGGCCTTCCCTGGCCTTTTCAAGATATTTGATAGTCTCTTCGGCGTGGATTCTCCTTTCTTCAGGATCGTTGTAACTTCCAAGTATTTTGAGTCCTGACTGGAAATTACTATCAAAATTAAGGCCCGTCATGCTGGCCATACCCAAAGCTTTTGCGGACTCTGTGGTCATACCCATCCTGTACAAAACCACTCCAGCCTTTTTCAAGGCTTCTCCCGTAACGTATGGCATAATAATCTCCATTTAAATGGTATGATAAAGTAATATAAACTCATACTAAAACAGAATTCATAAAAGAACACTCATTATATGACGGATTATATATTTCTGTCCAAGCCGTCCTTCCCTATACGCCGTACTCGATTACCTCTCCCTGACCGGAGGGGACGAGCTTGGATATTTCGTCGAGAGGGATGGACTCTATCCATTGTTTATCCTCAGGGGATGCCTTGATCAGTATCTTGTTCCTGATCTCCTGCGCGAGGTCCGTCGCCTTCACCGCGCCGGGCTTCAGCGTAAGGAAATAGTTGGTCTGCTTCCTGATCGACATAACGGGTCCCGAGACGGCGAGGGCTTCCGATTCGACTGGGTCGTATTTCATCCCTATGGAAAGCTTCAGCTCTACCTCCCTGAACCACTCCCTCTGCCCGTAGATCATGAAGCTCCCCTTGGGGAGGTATTCTCCTGACGGGGGCTGTTTCGAGACCTGGTCCGGAAGGACGGCATAAACGTCCACGCTGCCCAGCCCCATCTGCCATGCCTTGGAATAAGCGGCGGCGAATTCGGCCGCTTCCTTCTTCGCCTCGTTGCTGATGTCCCTCCCCTCGGACTTTATGACAATGAACGGAGCGCCCTGGATGTCGGAATGGAAAACCAGGTCACCGGTTTCCGCGTGCTTCTTTATCAGCGTCTCGTTAGAACTGGCGTCCTTCCCGCCAACGACGATGAACCCGTCCGAGCTGCGGAAGTAACGGAACTTCTCAAACCATTTCGTGCGCTTGCGCTTTTTTACGGGCTTCGGCTGCAAGACAACCGGAGGGGCCTGCTCCGGGATCTTCTCGAGCCTCTCTTTCGTCTCCTCCAGCGCCTTCTCGGCTCCGATTATCTTCCTTTTGGCGGTCTTCGAGCCCTCGTAATAATTGGCCGCGTTCTCCTCCACGGACCTCCTGAAGTCGATCTCGACGTCCTTGCCGCCAAGCTCGAGAACAACGATCCCCTCGTTCTCCCTTATCTCCTTTATTGCTTCCGCTTCGGGTGTCGCGGACGAGGTTATTCGGCGCTTTATCTCGCCCCACTGCAGGCCGGATGAAAGGGCGTTCTGTATACCATCGATTACCCCCTCGACTGTCCCGTAGAACTTGTAGATTATGTTGCCGGTCTCCTTCTTTTCCTCCCTCTTTTCCGTCCACTTCTCGACCGCCTTCTCCTGGTTCTCTATTATCCTTTCCACCTTATGTACCTGTTCCTGGACAATCTCCTCCTGTTTCTCCTCGACCTTCGAAATCTTCTGCTCCGAGAAGTATTCGTCCAGACATTCGGAAAAGGTCCCGGTGGTCTTGGAGGGCTTCTTCGCGGTGGATTCCAGAGGGAACGGGGAAACGAAATTGTCATACAAGCTGGGCTTCACCTGGATTTTCCCGAGGGATAATATCGTGTCGTAAACCCTTTTCATTCCCTCGAGCCCCAGCTTGGTGGTGAGCGTCTGCCCGTCTATCCCTGCCCTGACGCATATCTCATTCGCATAAACGGGTCCCAGGCCGAAGCCTGACGCGAGGATGGCAATCAGCTTGCTCTCGTATTTTTTAAGGAAGTTAACGAAGTAATCTAGATTTATTATGAAGGGGTTTACCTTGGTCGGAGGATACGCGTAAGGTATCCTGGGTTTCACGTCCCTGTCCTTCCATCTCTGGACGTAAAGCGGCATTATGATGTTCGAACTGCCGTCGAGGAGGATGACGTTGCCGTCGGAGAAGAGTTCGATTATGAGCGTGTTCTCCTGCGTCCTGATCTCGACTATCCTGTCGAAGTCGTGCTGCCTGACGTCGAGGATTTTCTTGTTGTTGAGATGCTTACGTAGGAACAGGCAGAAGCTGGGAGGAACCATCGGAGAGGCCTGCTTGTACGTGGTGAGGAATATCTTGTTCTTATCGAAGTAGAGCCACTGGCCGCCCTTCCCCGGGGTGAATATGTCGAACATGAACTGGTGGCTGTTCTTCCCGTTGATTTCCGTCCTGTACTGGTATATCTTGCGGATGAAACCGTTGACCAGCAAGTCTCTCAGTTCCCTCACCAGAAATCTCAGGTCGAGAGACGAAATTTCCTGCTTTTCTTCCATTATAATCTATTGGCCATGAAGCTTATTAGTAATTATTTGGAAACCCTTAGGACGTAAGGAATCAGCCCGTTGCCTTTTATAACGAACGATCCCTTTTCGCAGGAATACTCATCAAATTTCGTGACCCTGCCCGGCTCCACGCCGGCCCCCGAAACGAGGGCGGGAACCGGGTCGTTCGTGTGCCTGTAATACTTGTAGTCCTTCTCGCTGTCCGTCCTGTGGTCGCACGTAATGACGATGGTCGTGCTCTTCATGTCCACTGCTTTGATTAGCTTCCCGACGACCTCCCTGTCTATCTTCTCTATGAATTTCGCCTTCTCCTCCCTTCTCGCGTCATGTGAAAGGATATCGGTACCGTTTATGTGGAGCCAGACGAAATCGTATTTTTTGTGCATATCTATCGTCTTCTCCAGTTTCGCCTTCAGGTCAGTGTCGATGCTGCCGGTCGCCCCGGGAACGTCAACGGTCCTTATCCCGAGATACCTGGATATCCCCTTCGCTATCGGCACGCCTGCGACGCATGCCCCGCTCATCCCGTAGGTTTCCTCGAAGCTCGGGCCGTCCTTCCTCATGCCGAAGTTCCTGATTATGATAGTGTTGGTCGGGACCTTCCTCTTTCCGTTTATGTGGCTCTCCGTTATTATCTTCCTGGCCCGGTAGAGGAACTTGTTGAGAACCGAAGCGGTCTTCTTTCCCGCGGGGGAAGTGGAACCTATCTGGGGGAGCGGCTTACCTTCCAGCTTCGGGTCGTTCGGCACGACATCCATGGAGAGCTTCCCCTCCATCATTATGACGACCCTGTGGCCCGCGCCTTTTCGCACGTGGAAACGTACGCCGTCTATCTCCATGCCATCCAGTTCTTCGCATACCTCTTCCAGTCCCGTCTCCTCTCTCCCGGCCCTCCTGTCGGTAACGTTCCCGTTGCTGTCCAGGGTCGCGAAATTGCCGCGGATGCAGAGCTCTCCTTCCTTCGGCTTCAGATTCAGGCCGAGCGCCTCGAGGTATCCTCTCCCGGTGTAATATTCCTTCGTGAAGAAGCCCAGAAGGGTCATGTAGCCTATGTCCGACTCAACGTATTTTTTGTATCCTATGTCGATAAGACCGCACACCCCGCGGGAAGCGAGGGAATCGATATTCGGCTTGGAAGCCGTCTGGAAGGGCGTGTTCTTCCCTTTATCGCCCGCACCGTCCAGAACAATAAGAATGATTTTCCTTTTCACAATCTACCTCTCCAGTATGAATGTCCTCTCCCTCTCCCCTCCGGAGGGGAACCTATCGAGAGCCATTGTGGATTCCTTGCCTATCTTCATTATCTCCGATTTCCCGGCTATCTTCATGGCCTGGTTCAGCCTCGTGGAATTTTCGGCGTATATCTCCAGTATCTTCTCCCCCTTCTTTACCTTGTCCCCTATCTTCTTGTTGAGGAGTATCCCAGCCCCCTTGTACTTGGGAGCGCCGGCCCCTCTTGCAACCATGTCAACTACCTTGTTGCTTATCCACAGCACCTTCCCCTTCGTCTTTGAAAGCAGGGCAGCCTTGTTCTTTCCCACCGGTATGTCCTCCGGCCTGATTTTAGGATCGCCACCCTGCGCCTCTATTATCTCCTGCAGCTTCCTGTAGGTCTTTTTCGAGTGTAGCATGCCGAAAGCGGTCTTCTTTCCGTCATTGTCCCCGGAAAACGAGAACAGGACGCCCGCCAGCGTGGTGGCCTTGTCGACGAGATCGGCCGGTCCCTTGCCGGTCATTATTGTCTTCAGGGCTTCCCTTGCCTCGAGCGCCGGCCCTATGGCGTATCCGAGAGGCTGGTCTGCATAAGTTGAAATTGCGTTGACCTTTATGTGAAGCCTCTTCCCGAGGGTTATGAACTTGTCTGCCAGGTTCTCGAAGTCCTCCTTCGTGTTTATCTTAGCCTCGTCCCCTGTCGGGATGTCTATCACAAGGTATTTAGCCCCGACCGCCTTTTTCTTCGACATGACTGATGGAAGGAGGAAAGGATCTATCGAAAGGGGATATTCTATCCTGATGAACATGTCGTCAGCGGGAGCCAAGTCGACGGCCCCTCCCCAGACGAGGCAGGCGCCGGTCTTCTCCACGACCCTCTTTATCTCCTCCAGCCCGAGCTCGACAGGTGCTATGCATTCGAACCTGTCCGCCGTTCCGGCAGGCGAGGTGATCGCACGGGATGAGGTTTTCGGGATGGTGAGGCCACCCGCGGCAACGGTCGGGACGACAATGATGGATGTCTTGTCGCCAGGAACGCCGCCTATGCTGTGCTTGTCGTAGATCTCCTTGTTTTTGATCCTGAGCATGTCGCCGGTCCTGGCCATCGCCATGGAAAGGTTTGCTATCTCCCCCATGGTCATACCGTGATTGTAAAGGGAAGTGACGAAGGAGGTGAGCTCTATGTCGGAAAGGTTCCCCCCGACCGTATCATCGATTATCTTGTCAACTTCATGCTTCGTGAGGACCATGCCCTCCATCTTTTTCTTGATGTAGGAAAGCGATTCTGGCGGATCGGCGGCATCCACTTTAAGTATCTGGCCCGACCTGATCTTGAGCTCGTCAACTATGTCCTCGTACAATCCTATTTCGCCCTGCTTCACCATCTTTTCAGTCGTGTTGACGATCGCCACGAAATTGTGGCGGTTGTATCTTATCTTGACCCTCTCGAGCGGCTTGACGTCTATCTCGTCCGCATCATCATTATTAAGAACCACTATCGGCTTCTCGGCCTCCAGCGGCAACAAACGAACCCTTAGCTGCATCATAACGTCCAACACCTTATTGTTATATTTAGTGTAAAGAATATTTAACTAATTGGTTGTTATTAAGAGTTATGGCGATAGCATGCTTTACGAAAATATCCGCAACGTCCCGATAAATCTTTCAGGCAGCGTGGCGATCAAACTGCATATGGGAGAGAAGGGGGGAAAGCCGCCGATTCCAGTTGAAGATGTAAGAGTCATCTTTGAGATTCTCGAATCGTCCGGCTGCAGGCCTTTCCTTATAGATACGACTGTGCTTTACAAGAGCATCCGTAACACCAGGGAAGGATATCTCGGGATAGCTAAGGATAACGGATATGGAGAGTTTCCGATAGTTATAGCAGACGACCATCTTTTCGTCGAGAAAAATGGGATCCGGATTTCCAAACAGATAACCGACGCTGACTCCATTCTCGTTCTCTCGCACGCAACCGGCCACATTCTCACCGGCTTCGGCGGCGCAGTCAAGAATCTCGGAATGGGGTGCCTTACAAAGGACGGCAAACGAAAGGTTCATCAGTGGACCCAGCCGAGGCATGACGATGCGAAATGCGCTTCCTGCGGAGCGTGCATCGAAGCATGCCCCCGCCAGCTCATTTCCTTCGGGGAGGACGGAAAGCTGAAGATAGACTATACGCATTGCGGGGGTTGCAGACGGTGCGTATTGGCATGCCCTACAGGTGCGAACTGGCACCCGGAAGACGGGGTCAAAAGGTCGTTCGAAACCTTCGCAGTTGCCGCTAAAAGCGTCATCTCATTCTTCCAGAAGAACCGGGTGATGTACCTGACATCCCTCAACGGGGTCACGCCGCTGTGCGACTGTTCCGGGACGCCAGGAGAGATCGCATGCAAAGATATCGGATATCTGGTGGAAGACGACCCATTAAAGATCGACCAGAAAGCAGTGGAACTGATCACGAAGGAGAACCCGGAAGCGATAAACATGAAAACGTGGAACCTTTTTGTTGAACAGGCAAAAAAACACTTCTAGGCTACGCCCCATTTGTCGATAGCCTGCTTAAGTTCTTTATGTTGTTTGGCCTTCTCCTGAAGTGTTATCCCGTCCCGCACGGCTTCCATGGCCTGGCGGATGGCCATCGCGCCCTTTCTCGATCCGCCCGGGTGACCGTGGCATCCGCCGCCGAACTGCATCACTATGTTGGATCCCATCCTTTCCACCAGCTTCGGGATGCCGCCCGGATGGAGACCGCCTGAAGCTACCGATATTGTCGGTCTGATCTTGTACCAGAACTGCTCCAGAACGTGTTCTCCGCTCTTCTCGGTTATGAATTTCTGCTCGATCTCATCTTCGATTTCGCAGGTCTCGTCGATGCTTCCGACCATCTTGCCGACGTGCGCCGTCCCTACGTGTATCTGGTCTACCCCGATCAGCCTGCAGAGCTTCGCTATCGTGAGCATGGATATCCCGTGCTCCGGGCTCTTGGTGAAGGCGGCGTGCCCTGCCCTGTGTGCATGGATTATCATCCCCATATTGAGATTGCGTATGTACTGGAGCCCGGACCATCCCGCCGTCACCACGTCGACCATTATGTACTTGCTCCCGTGCTTCCTGGCGTAATATGCTCTCTCTTCCATAACGTCCGCGGGAGCGGTTATGTTGGGGGAATATCCGATCCTTCTTCCCGTCTCTTCTTCCGCCTTGTCCAGCGCTTCCAGAATCAGCGGAACACGATCCTCGAACCTGCAGTATTTCATCGAGGTGAGGTTCTCGTCGTCCTTCACGAAATCCAGTCCCCCGGAAGCGACGTCATACGCTATTTTAGCCATCTGCCTGGGTGTGAGACCCACCTTAGGCTTGATTATGGTTCCCAGAAGAGGGCGGCCCCATATCTTCAGGCGCTTTCGTATACCTTCGATGCCGAATTCCGGCCCGCGGAAGCCACGTATGTAACTCTCCGGGAAGTCTATATCCTCCAAGCGGAGGGATTTCAGCATCTTCATCCCGAATATGTTTCCCCCTATCGAGCTCATCAGCTGGGGGATGTTCCCGTACTCGAAAAGGCCGATGGGATACGCGATCTTGAACGTCCTTTCCTTGTTGTTTATCCAGAAAACGTGAGGCTTCAGCTTCCTCGCTATTGAAGGGTTCATCGTGGAGACCTTGGTCCACGTCCCTATGGAAGATTCTGCCGCTATCTCGCTGCACGCCTTCTCGAACGTCACGCCGTTCGGATCCATCCGGAACTCGGCTATGATCTCGTCCCTGTTCGGCCTGTATTTCAGATCAACATAATCCATGAACATCTCCCCAAGATTGTTATTATGATTTGTCGGCCTGGAATAAATAATTTCAGGGCTTTATCCCGAGCTTCTCCAGCTCTTCCTTCAGCTTCTCAACTCCGCTGAAAAGTATGGTCTTAACGCCGAGTTCTTTCATGGGAGGGAGATTCCTCTCGATGTTGTCGACGAAAACACACTCGATGGGGGCTTCAGGAATCTTGGAGAGGGCGTATTCGTATATCCTTGGGTCCGGCTTGGCGTACCCTATGTTACCGGAACAGAATAAATGCCTGAAATATTTCTTTATCCCGAACTTTTCTATCTTGTAGTCGAACCACTGCGCCACGTCATTAGAGATCATGTAAAGCGGGTATTTAAGGGAAAGCTTCTTCACGAAGAGCACCATCTCGTCTTTCGCGTAAAAGAGTGAATAGAAGAAATCCTTGACGTCGTTCTCTGAGATTTCGTTAGGTGAAATGTCGGCAAGCTCGCTGAAGAATTCGGTCTCGCTCCCCCTTCCGAGACGAAGACCCTCGTCCCTGTAAAACTTGTGGAAGAGGACGCCGAGCTGGTCATGGCTTATTTCAAGGAATTCCGCCATCTTCTGCCAGACCGTCTCGCCGTACGAGTCCCAGTCCTCGCATGCGATAACCCCGCCAAGATCGAATATTATGGCTTTTATCATCCCGCTCACGACCGATCAGTTTATATTATTTGCATGCATTTTTAAAAATCCAGGTGATAATATGTTAAACCGGAAGTATGCGATATCGGCGATAGACGCCCAAAACGAAAGCGGGTATTCCCACTGCAAGGCTGTAGTCATATATTCAGACGGGATAGGAAATGAAACCATCGGAAGAGACTTCGTGGGGAAAAACCTGAAACCGGTTTTTATGGAAACCGATTACGCATGGACAAAATGGGGAGCCGACAGAAAAGCCGAAAGGATGAAGGAAAGGCATAAAATCAACATACTGGTAAATTGGTCATAGAAAACGGGCGGGCTCAGAGTTCCATTATCGTCCTGATGTTTATCTGCCTTATGGAATCGACGACCTTGTCCGCAGCCATCAGCTTTTCAGGCTTGGAAAACTCGCTCTTTATGCCTATGCATTTCATCCCGGCGGCATGCGCGGCCTTCACGCCGTTCGATGCGTCCTCTATTACGACGCATTCCTCCGGCTTCGATCCGACCTTCTTCGCCGCAACCTGGAATATCTCCGGGTCCGGCTTGGAACGGCGGACATCGTCCTTCGTCACTATCGCGTCGAATTCGCTTTTCAGTCCGCTCATCCTGAAGAAATGCTCGGCATACTCCAGTTCAGTCGATGTGGCCAGAGCGATTTTGAATCCGTTTTCTTTCAGTTCCTGTATGAGTTCGCAGACACCGTCGAATATCGCCGCTTCCTCCGATATCTTCTTCCATGCCCTCTTCTCCTTCTCCACAGATATGGCATGAACGTCGAAGTCCTTGACATGCTTCTGGGAAAGATACTCGATCACTTCCTTTGTCGTGGTCCCGTTGAATTCCCTGAAGTCGTCTATGGTTATCTCTACCCCGTGCTCGCCCATGAAGTCCTTCAGAACCTCGTAATGGTGCGGGGCGCTGTCTATGAGGACGCCGTCCATGTCGAAGATTACCGTATTTATCATGATACCACCTTGATTAATGGAAGAATTAATAGTAAATCCGTCGCATTTAAAGTTTTCTTATCATTTCAGGTGTGATCTCTTTTATCGAATTGACTATGACGTCCGCCTTTTTGATGTCTTCCGGTCTTATGAAATCGTTTTTTATTGCGATGCACTTCATCCGGGCCCTTTTCGCCGCTATTATACCGTTCCTCGCGTCCTCCACCACGACGGAAGATTCCGGTCTCGAGCCCATCTTCTCCGTGGCGAGCAGGAAAACCTCCGGATCCGGCTTGGAACGGTGGAGGTCTATGCCCATTACAACGGAATCGAACATCCCCTTCAGGCCGCCCTTCTCCATGAAATGGTCTATGACGGACTTGTCGCTGGACGAGGCAAAACCTATCCTGAATCCGTTATTCCTGAGATTCTTCACCACGTCACGAACCCCGTCGAATATCCTCATGTCTTTGGATATCTTCTCCAGGGCCTTTTTGTCCTTCTTCTCCGACATAACTTCCACGTCAACTTCCATGCCGTGCTTCTTTGCGATGTTTCTTATTATGTCTGGGGTGGTCATTCCGCTGACCTCCCTGAAATCATCGTTGGAGACATGAACTCCGACGTCCCTGAAAACCTCGGCGAAGGCCTGCCTGTGCTGGGGGACGCTGTCAAGAAGAACACCGTCCATGTCGAATATAATGGTATTGATCATGCAATCACTTTGTTGAGTATTGTGAGAAGACAAATATAAAAGATCACATTTCAATGGTCATCAGGTCTTTTGCGATGATCACTTCGCCGTCAAACGTCTTTTTGACTATTTTCATTGTCTTTTCTGCAGTTGTTTCCGGGTACATATGGGTGAGAACCAGATTCTTTACCCCCGCTTCCTTCGCCACCCTTCCACATTCCTCTGGTATCATATGCAAGTTATTGGTTACATTCTCCTTCAGCAACGCACATTCACAGAGGAAGACATCAGCCCCTTTCGCAAATTCGATCAGCCCGGGGAAGAAAGCAGTATCACCAGTATACACGAACACTTTCCCTTTATGTTCAACCCTGTATCCGATAGTTTCCATATGTTTCATTTTTTTCGTAGAAATTTTCATCCCGTCAACTTCAAATTCGTCTTCATCATGTTCTTTCGGATTCAGTTCGCATTCGAGTTCGCCTGCTCTGATTATCTTGGTAGAAAGCAGATCAGCATATTCAACGAATCCCGGAGGGCCGTACAGGTTCAGCGGTCTTTCACGTTTCAGCCTGGAATGATAAACCCATATCAAAGCAGGAAGATCGGAAATGTGATCGTTGTGGAAGTGTGTGAAGAACATATGATCAATGCATCTGATATCCACTTTGGCCTTCAGTATCTGGTAAACTGTCCCGGGGCCTGCATCAAAAAGATATTTTTTTCCGTCGATTTCCAGAAGATGTCCGGCCATGTGCTTTTCAAGTTCAGGAACAACGGTCCCGCAACCGAGAACAGTAAGTTTCATGGATAATATTTGCTCACAATTCTTTAATTGTTTTCATCACTTTTTCCGTGTCGGAGAGATCAGGGAGAATGATCTCTGCCCCGTGGCTTTCCAGATCTTCTTTGGAAAAATGTCCTGTTGAGACTCCTATAAATTTTGCTCCAGATACTTTGGCGCAAGACACGTCTTTGGGGGTATCCCCGATAACAATAATATTTTCAGGAGAGATATCCATTCCGAGAACTCTTTCCGCCTTTCTTCTGGCGATCGGGACGAGATCATCCCTCTCCACCGCATCCGACCCGAACCCTCCGAACTCGAATATGCCTTCGAGATTCGCTCTCCTCATCTTTTCCCAGGCGATATCTTCGAGGTTACCGGTAAGAAGCCCCAGGCGGTAACCATCGTCCTTTAGCTTTTTCAGAAGCTCCCTCACACCCGGGAGAATGAACTGATTCAGGTCTTTCTCGATATCCCTTTTGAAGACCTCGATAAGAACCCTGATCGCCTCCTGCATCTTAGCTTCGATTTCCTCTTTCGTCAGACCGGCCAGGGTCATGTATTTGTATACTATCGCCTGATCAGCCAGACCCTGTGCCTGGGGCGAGAAATCAGTATCCTTCCCGTAGACCTCGCGGAACATCGGAGGAAAAGTCCTTTTTCCCAGCCCGGGGATGTCCATCAGAGTGCAGTCCACGTCGAAAAGTATGATTTTATTCATTAGAAGGATTAGGATAACAACAATTATAAAAATATTCCTTACAAGCAAATAAGATGAACGATGTCATAATCGGCGGGATTTCAGACAAGACAGTATACCGCGTAAAGCAGGCAGACACCAACAGATACGGAGGCCTGAAACATTTCCTTGACCAGACGCCGGCCGGGAGTCTCGTGATGCTGACCGAAGTGGCTGAGGTTTTGGGTGCGGTGGAAGTGGAGATGGAGGGCAGGAGAGCCGTCCTGACTGGAAAATCAACATATTTCCCCGGTGATTCAAATACCGGGAATAAATTCTTCTTCGAACACGTTCTCGATCCCACCGATCTTTAAGAAAAATTCATCTCTCCACTATCTTCTTCCCCTTTTCCTGCGGGACAACCACTATGCTCCCGCCGGGGAACGTCTTCTTAAGCTCCTGACCGCCGAAGAATCGATCAAGGAATATGGAAAGCGCGGCTATCTCCGAGTGCGGCTGGCTGGTTACAGAAATATTATAATCGGCCAGTTCGTATATCTCCCAAGGGACCTTCTCGCCGCCGACAATCACAAGTATATCCTTCTTCTCCCTCTTTATTTTGTTGACCATATCCTGGACCGGCATCCCGTACACTGTCAGGTGGACGATCCGGCCTTTCCGCGTCTTTAGAAAATGCCTCCAGCTTTTCTGGTAGCTGATCCGGAACTTCCCGCCCCACTGCCTGACTACGTTATTTACGGACTCCTCCATCCCGGAATCCTTCTCCCCGCTGTATAATATCTTGTAAGCGCCCAGCGCCCTGGCGACCAGGGCGACATGAGTAGAAATTCGCTTATCCCTCGAAATCCTGTGGCCCAGGCGTAGGACAGCAACCTTCATGAGAAATATTTTGATCAGCGGCTATATCAATCTGAGTAAATTTCAGGTATCTTTCGAAGAAATGAGGGTCGTCATAAAGATCCAGCTGCAGCAAAACGCCGGGTTTGCCCGGCGCGTTAACGACAGAAACTTTTTTCGGCCTGACACCAGTCACCTTCCTGAGCGCAGTGACGTACATCGAGTTCATTACACGGGTAATTTGCAGCAGCTCGCCGGGATCATAAGAACTTAAAAAGGTCTTAGCAAATTGTGTCCTCGTGAAATAAAGTGTCTCAATCGCCTCGTCCGCCCTGCCTTCGCCAAGATACCTGCCCGCCTCGATGATATGATCTTTCAAAAGTGATAATTCCTGGTCATATTCATTCGTGATCGTGTCGAATTTATCGAATTTCATAGAAATAATTCATGTTAAATTTTTTATTCACGATGCCCCGCTGTCTTTCGAAGGACGCGGACCAAAGACCTGCGTCATACGCTCTCTTCCATCTTCTCCGCCAGCTCGTTTATGACGGAATAGACCTTCTGCGAGTAGCTTTCGGGTATCTCCGGCCTGATCTTCTTGTATAATGTAAGGATGTGATCATGCAGCACTCTCGCCATCTCCAGGTCCCCTGACTCCAGGTTTTCCGTCGCCTCCATGAGAAGCTCTTCCATCTCCTTCTTGACGGACTCGGTCTCCTCGGACGGCGGACGCCTTACCATCCTGCGGGTTTCCAGGAACTTGACGGGCGGCCCCCTTCCGGTCGCCTTTTCCATGACCTCCAGCCTTTCCGATATGTCGGCCTGCCTTTCCCTTATGCCGGTTACCACCTTCCCGAAATGGTCGAATATCGATTCGAGGTGAAGATCCTCGATGGTCTTGAGCCTTCCCTTGATGAAGTCCATGTCGAAATCCAGCTTCTCCTTTCCTTCCCCCCTTTCCTTCTCCAGCCTGACCATCCTTCGGTCCAGAAGGCCGAAGTCGGTCTTCAGAGCGTTGATGTCCGTGCTAACCGAACCGGCCATTTCAACGACTTCGGCGAGATCCTTTTCTATCACTTCCTCCTTTACCGAATCCCTGAACTCCTCCAGCCCGGTGATCCTTTTCAGTATCCCTTCCATCGAATCGTTAACCTTGGATATCTCGGAGGAAATGTTCTCTATCTCGTACACCATGGACTTCACCCTGGCCTGGGCCTCGGAAACCATCTTCTTCGCCGCCTCTGTGTCCGTCGTCCTCCTCAGGTCGGCTAGCTCGTTCCTGAACTTCCCCACGTCCCCCTCGACTTCGAGTATCCTCTTGTCCAGGGAATTCTCCATTTTAGTGATCATCCTTTCTGCCTTCCCCTGCCAGCTGTTCGCGGAGGAAAGCATATTCTTGTAGAAGTCCCCGCTCTTTTTCTTAATCTCGAACTGTTCCTTTCCGAGTGCGCTGACGTCGAACTTCGTCTTTTCTATCCCCGGTTTCAGGGCTTCCAGCGTTTTCAGTCGACTGTCTATCTCGAGGTTCCTGAGCTTCTTGTCTATGCTCTCGACCCTGGTCCCGAGGACCGAAAGGTCCTTAAGCCTCTTGAACATCTGTTTTTTCAGCTTCCCGAATTCCCTCACCTCTCCGGAAGCCAGGGACTTCATCTCCGCGAAGGACTTCTTCTCTTTCGAAAGGCCCTCTTCCATCTTTTCGAAGGAATTTATCTTTTTCTCCATCCTGTTTTTCAGTCCCTCCATTTCCCTGAGCCTCCCTCCGAGATCGTCCTGTGCAGCATAAATCCTGGCCAGGTTCTTTCCCATCTCGTCGAAGTTCCTGCCCATATCCTTAGAAAGTTTCGCTATCTTCGGGTCCTTCTTCTTCCTCAACCTTTCCAGGTCCATCCTGAGGACGTTCATCCTCTTGCTGAGGTCATCCATTCCGGGTATCTTTGCCCTGTATATGTCGAAGGGTTCCGGAATTTTCTTCTCGATGGAAAGGATTTTCTTCTCCAGGATTCCGTATCTGCCCATCCTCTTCTCGAGAGCGGCATGCTTTCTCCCCATCTCGGCGATCATCTTCTGGATCTTCCCGAGTTCCGTTCCGAGGCTCCTTGAAAGCCTGGAGATTTCAGCGGGTCTTGTTTTCCCGGCCCCTGAGACCTTACCTTCGACAGCGATGATCCTCTTCTCGAGATCACCCGAATCCGGTATCTTGTCGAGTATCTTCTTTTCGATGTCCTTGTCTGCCTTCCTTACCTCGTCAAGCTCGCTCTCGAATTTCTTAGCGAGGATGTCTATCTCGTCGTGTATCTCGGAAACGTCGGGGAAGCTCGCCGCGAGTTCGTCTATCCTTCTGGCCAGGTTGCCTGCCTTCGGCATGTTTTCGACCTTCTCGACCCTGGCGCTGAGCCGGGAGAAATCCTTGAGCTTCTTCTGGAGAACGTCGTGATCCCCCTCCATCCTTTTAAGGTCGTTGTTAATCCTGTCGAGCATCCTGTTCATTTCGTCGTAATACTTTGATCCCTTCTTCCTTCCGATTCTCTCGATCTTTTCATCGTTCCTCGCAAGCGACTCGGACATCTTGGAAAGCCTTCTTTTCATGTCCTCGACGGAGTCCCTGCTCTCGGTGAAATCCTTTTTCAGCTTGTCAAAATAACCGGATATCTTGTCGCCGTCTATTCCCTTTATGAGGTCCTTAAGCATGTGGATCTTGTTGCCGGAATCCTTTACCGATTTCTCCATCTCATCGATCTTCCTGTTCATATCGGAAATCCTGCTGTCCTGGTCCCGGTCGATGTTCTTGTATTTTGCCTCCAGCTTTTCTATCAGAAGTAAAATGTCCTTTAGCGTGAGCTCTTTAGGCTTGTCCACGTATTTCGCCGTGATCTCCAATTCGTCCGACCCCATTATAAACACCCGATTTTTCGAAGGACTGCTTTTTTCAATCAGAGCAAGCAGTCTTGCGTTATTTTCGAATCATTATTTATTCTGTTATTTTTTCTTTCATTTACGGTTTATTAAACATTCTATCTCATTCTCTGCGCGAGTCTCCTGATTCTCAGGAATCTCGGTGCTACGTATTCTTTTCCGGTTATTTTTCCGGCGGCCCTCTGGAACTGTATCGAGGCCGGCGAAAGCGGCCTGTACTTCACGACGGGCATTTTATTCGCGATGCTCCTGTCGACGTTCCTATCGTAAGGAACTTCGATGATTATTCCCTCCTGGCATATCCCCTCGATCTCGTGATCCTTTACGTCGCTCATGCCTATCCTGTTCAGTATTATTCCGGTTATTTTCTTGTCCATGTTCTTGGCGACCTCGAGAAGCCTCATCGACCCGACAACCGCCGGGAAGTTGGGATTGGTGACGACCAGGACTTCATCGCACATCTCAAGAACCGAGAGAACTTCCTTCCCGAAACCCGGTGCGCAGTCGACTATTATGTAGTTGTCAAGGTCCTGGAATATCTCACCGAACTTGTATGTATTGGGATGGAGCCTGTCTATCGACACTGAGGAAGGAATGACCCGAAGGCCGGAAGGATGGATGTGCAGGGCCTCCAGAATGTGGATGTCCCTTTCCAGAACGTCATTTATCGTTGTCGGCACGTGGAAGAGATCGAGATGAAGCCCGATGGCCGGATTGTTGAGATCGGCATCGACTATGACGACGTCCTCTCCCATCTCGTGCAGGGCCATCGCGATGTTCAGCGAGGCGACGGTCTTCCCGACCCCGCCCTTCCCGGACGCGACAGCGATAACCTTCCTCATTCCTTCACCCTGTAGAATTTTTCCTTCCCGACCGCAAAACCTTCCGCTATTCCCTGCCTTTCGAGTTCCTTCAGGTACTCGTTGCTTCTCGACCTGGATATCCGGAGGGTCCTGCTTAGTTCGGACGCGGTGATCTTCCCGTTCTTTTTCAGAATGAATATGATCTCTTTCTTTCTCTTGAGTTTTACAGGGCTCTCCTTCTTGGACATCAGGAAGCTCTTGATCTCCTCGATCTTTTCGTCCAGTGACTTGAGCTGGAGAACGACCTGGTCAACCTCCTCGCTGTACGGCCTGGACTTTGCGGGCTTCCTGATAACGTCCTTCGCCTTCAGAAGATCGTCCCTTATTTTCATAAACACCGACAGTTAATTCTTCGTCGACAGATTTATAAACTATATTATAATGCCGGCAGTTTCACTCGTAAAGATTCGATGTGTCGACCGACTTGTTTCCAATTATTATATACTCCGACACTTTTTATTAATTATTGATGCACAGTATACTGTCAAACTTATTGTCTGTCTATCATGGGGATTTGGGCGCGAAGAGGAAAAGTCAAGCCCAATTGCTGACCGTTTTCGTGATTCTCCTGATCCCCGCGGCCGTCATGGCTCTGGACATCGCGGTGAACAACACAACGATCACCGGCAATATGATCGACATCAACTCGCTCAATATTTCCCCAAACGTTTCTGTAAATGTGTCGGCAAACATCACCAACACAACAATGGCCGAAATGGCCGAAAAGGAACAGGACATAAATTCCTGGATAAGATCAATCACCGCCATCGACAGCAAATCCATGAATTCCATACTGAACAACGAGAAGACAAGAGTCATCGTAAAGTTCAAACATGAGAAGGACTTCGACACAATAGGTTTCCAGAAAAAAGATTTAGAGATGAAAGCAAAGGGGAAAAGATTCATGTCGGCGGAGGTTTCGAAAGAAGGTATCATTGAACTGGCGAATGATCCGGACATAGAAAGCATCCGGATCGACCAGCCCGTTTCCCTGCTGACGGAAGAATCCGCAGGAATTATCCATGTACCTGAGGTCCAAGATTTCGGCCTCAACGGAACCGGGGTCAAGGTATGCCTCGTGGACACGGGAGTCGATTACATCTTCATCCACTCATTCTCCCATGGCCGGGATTTCGTTAACGATGACAACGACCCGTGGGACGACCACGGCCACGGAACGGAGGTGGCAAGCATACTCGAGTCAGTCGCCCCGGGGATCGAGCTTGTTGTCGCCAAGGTGATCGACAGGGATGGCATAGGATACGAATCGGAAGTCCTGGAAGGGCTGGAGTTCTGTAATGATTACGAGGCAGAAATAATTTCATTGTCGATAGGTTCCGGGAGCTATGACGGCTACTGTGATTCGGACATAGTAGCGGAGTACTGCAACGAGCTCGTTGACAATGGGAGGGTCGTGGTGGCTGCCACAGGAAACGACGGTTTCACGAACATCAAATCCCCGGCATGCGCTTCCAAAGTGATCCGGGTGTCGGCTTCCACCAAGGAAGACAGGATCGCTTCCTTTTCCAACGTGAATTACTGGACCGATATTTTCGCCCCGGGCAAGGACATAGAAGTGCAGACGATGGGAGGGTCATATCTCGTAAAGAGCGGGACCAGCCTGAGCGTCCCGTTCGTCTCCGGTACTTCTGCTTTGCTGCTGGAGAACTCCCCGATGACCCCATCAGAAGTCAAGAACAGGCTTAAAACGACCGGTGACCCGATCACGTACAACATAAACACGACTTATTCCATAAGCATTCCAAGGGTCAATGCTTACAATGCAGTCATGAACATAACTACGGAGGAATCGGAAGAACCGGAGGTCAACGAAAGCGAGAACGAAACGGCCAACGAGACGGGAGGCGGGGAGTATTACGGAATACTCGGAACTTCTTTTAACATATCGGTTGATTCGAGCGAAGATGAAATAGTTGCTGTCATAGAGTCCGCTAACGTTTACGGAAAGTTAACGGACGAATACGGTACCCCTATCCCCGATACGGCCGTGAACCTGTATGAGAACGACACAAAACTGGCGGGGGGGTGGTGGTGGAACTCTTCATTCTCCAGGTGCAAGACAATCCACATATCCAACGCCGGGAGCACTACACTTTACGATTTCCCGGCTTACATAAACCTCTCATACGATCCAGACATGCAGACGGATTTCGACGACATAAGGTTCGTGAACGCGAGCTGCTACGAAAACGGAGTCCAGATAGATCACGAGATAGAGAAGAACAAGACAACCTATGCAGACGTCTGGGTAAGGATACCGGAGCTCGGCGTTGACGGGGCGAACATATCCGTTTATTACGGGAACCCGGACGTGGTTTCGGGCGAGAACGCATCCGGCGTATGGGACGAGAATTACGTGGCTGTATACCACATGGCAGAAGACTCAGCAGTCCAGAACGCTACAGACTCCACCTCGAACGGGTTCGACGGAATAATGTCGGGCGCTCCGGGAGTTTCTGATGGTTTCATAGACGGTTCCAGGAACATAAGCCATCTGAGCAAGAGATTCAGCCTGACAAGCTATGCAGGATATCTTCCAAAGGTTAACGGAACAGTCGAAACGCTGGTAAGGAGGGACTTCGCCCAGCCTTCAGACTCTTACAGGTTCATATTCGACGTCAACACGACAGCAGACAAGGCGATGGGACTGGTATATTCAGGATATACCGGATCATGCCACAACAAAATGATAAAATTCTCTTACGATGACTGCAACTCATATGTTCAGCTTGGATACGACCAGTGCCCTGACAACAGCTGGTGCTTCATAACTGCATCGTGGTCGGACAACAACAACGGGAATTTCCTGAGGATATACAACAACGGCACGCTTGCCAACCAGTCATATGCATCCGTTCTCACTACGGATATAACGGAGTGGGTTATAGCCGACAGCGCACTGGAGATAATGACAGGGGATACTTGGGACGACCTGATAGACGAGTTCAGGATATCCGATATTCCAAGATCGAGCGAGTGGATAAACATGTCATACCAGATCGTCGACAACCAGGGGTCTTTCGTCTCTTTCAGCCAAGAGGTAAACAGGACGGACAACCTTTTCACCAACTCCACCGGGGATTACGTTTACGTTTACACCCCGCAGACGGATGGTTACTTCGAGATAAAGGTGAACGCCACGAACGGGACGCTCAGCGGGGAGAACTCGACATTCATAAACGTAAACCCTTACATTAAGATAACCGAAGATCTAACTGCGAATTCGGCTTATTCAGGAGACAATGTTACAATATACGGGCAGGCAAGCCTCAGCAACGGGACCGTGCTGTCCAACAAGCAGATTTACATGTACATCAACGAAACAAGCACGCTTCCGGAAAAATGGTGGAACCACACGTTCAAGAAATGCATGAACGTTACCATCTACAACCCCGAGTCGACCAGCCTTTCCAGCTTCCCGGCATACGTCAAACTTTCGTACGACAGCGACATGCTCTCCAATTTCGACGACATAAGGTTCGTGAACACGTCCTGCGGTGTAAAACAGGCATCTCTTCTCGACTTCGAGCTGGACAGCTACACAGCTGGAACCAGTGCTAACTACTGGGTCAGGATTCCGACGCTGGCTCAGGGGTACAACACAATATCCGTGTATTACGACAACATCACCAACGTCGAATCCGCTGAGAATCCGGACGACGTCTACGACAGTAACTTCGTTTCAGTTTATAACATGGAGACCACGGGAGGATGGATGAAGGACTCCGCCAACGGTTACAACGGAACGATAGTGGGCGGAGTGGCCACCACCGGCGGAGTAATAGGAAACGGATACAATTTCTACGGTGGTTACGCGGACATAGATGACTACGCTTCCAAAGCCCCCTATACCATCGGCACCATGGAACTGTGGATGGACAGGGACTGGTCGAACACGGAAACAAATGACATATACATGTGCAGCATATACAGGGAGGCAACGACGGCCCAGTGGATATATCAGTACAGGGGTGATGCGTCAAATGATTTCTGGAACTGGCACAGGCTGGCCGGGGATGACGGTTATAGCGTGGTATCGGACCTCACGAAAATACCGCAGAACAGCTGGACATACGTTGCGCTTGTATTTGTCGAAGGAGGGACGAACATCTTCTACACCAACGGGATACAAAGAGCTTGGGATACCGCCGAAGGTTACTGGAACGGGACCTTTCCTGCAAAGTGGAGAGTAGGTACCAGTCCCTTTGAAACGGCTATGTATGACGGCCAGATGGACGTCGTTAGGTTTTCCAAGAGCGTGAGGACGCCGCAATGGATCAACATGTCCTACAAGATCGTGTCCAACCAGAGCGGTCTCGTGGGGTTCAGCAACGAGAGCTGGTTTGAGCCGGTGATGACTAACTCGACTGGCCATTACAACTATACCTTCCCGGTTCCCGACTTCTCGGGTTCTTCCGACATTTACGTTTTCAAGGTCAACTCCACTTACGGTCCGGTTATCTGGGGAGAGAACACTACATACCTTCAGGCCTACCCGAAACTCGAAATAACGGAAAGCCTGGGAAACGACAGGGTTGTTATCGGCCAGGGAAACGTCACCGTTTACGGCCAGACAACTCTAAGCAACGGGACCGTCGTTTCCAACAAGGACCTTTACCTGTATCTGGACGATACGCTTATAGCAGGCGGGTACGACGAATGGTGGAACTCATCCTTCCCGAAATGCCGGGACATAAACATAACGTATTACGGTTCCTCCAATCTTACGGATTTCCCGGCTTTCATCAACCTTACATATGACAGCGACATGCAGCCGGATTTCGACGACATAAGGTTCGTGGATTCTGACTGCGACAACTTCGGTTCGGAAATGGCCTACGAGATAGAGAACAAAACCGACGGGAGCAAAGCAGAGATATGGGTGAGGATACCGAAACTGGTGAGCAACAAGAACACCACGATTTCGGTTTATTACGGCAACCCGAACGTGGGTTCCGGGCAGAACGTGACAGGTGTGTGGGACGAGCATTACGTGATGGTCTATCACATGGATATACAGTCATCCACCCAGCCGCTGAACGATTCAACGAAAAACGGATACGACGCCAAAGTAAGGGCGGGAACGCCCGACCCGACAACAGGACCGGCGGACGGAGCGACATTCTACAACCTGGAGAGCCATGAAGCCGACGATTACGCAAGCAATTTACCTCACCCTGCTGACAACGGAACGATTGAGTTCTGGTTCTACAGGAATTTCGACGACACGAACAACCAGAGGAACGCCA
Source organism: Candidatus Aenigmatarchaeota archaeon (assembly GCA_016932215.1). Classification (GTDB taxonomy): domain Archaea; phylum Aenigmatarchaeota; class Aenigmatarchaeia; order QMZP01; family QMZT01; genus JAFGDH01. The sequence goes on from JAFGDH010000030.1 coordinate 25,876, forward strand.
TGTTCGCCGTTGGGGACAGCGAGGACAATGTAAGAATGGCCTGCTCATGGGACGAAATAAACAAGGAGTTTGCATGCACACACAACTGGGGATGGTGGAATCATATAACCATTGATCCCAGTGAATGCCCGCAATACCAATGGTGTCATCTCAGTTTTAACTGGGAAGAAACCAACACCAATTTCGAGGTTTTCTTTGACGGCGTGTCCAAGGGGGTAGACGATATAGGATCCGGCACCGCGACACCGGCAAAGTTCAGGGTAGCGGGAACGTGGCACGACACTGCATGGAGCTGGAGATGGAAGGGTGGTCTTGACGAGTTCAGGGTGTCAGACATAAACAGGTCATATGACTGGGTGAACCAGACCTTCCGGATAGTTGAAAACCAGGACAGCTATGTCAACTTAGGCAGCGAAGAGGATTATCTACCGCCGCTGGTAACCAATTCGACCGGGCATTACATCCACACATTCGGCATCCCGCCTGTCCAGGGGATTTACCCGGTTAAGATAAACACCACATACTGGATACTTTCGGGGGAGAACGCCACGAACCTTACAGTATACCCTTACATTATCATATCGGAAACGGTGGAACCGAACGAGACCATGGTCCTCCACAACTACATATCGGTTTACGGGCACGTAAACTTCAGCAACGGCACCGACATCACGAATTACCCGATAGGGATATATATCAACGGAACTGTTCTGCCAAGGTCAACCAGCGAGATAGTCTCGATAGGCAACAGCCATCCTGATGGGTGGTGGAATTACAGCTGGCTTTACAGGACAAACGTGAACATAACCGAAACAGACGGGGTCACAATACCGTATTTCCCGGTGAACGTCAGCATGGACACACAGTCGCTCATTTCCGAAGGCAGGATGAAGAGCGACTGCTCCGACATAAGGGTGATTTATGACGGCGCTGAAATCCCTTGGACCAACGGGAGTGCGTGCAATTCGGCGGACACGAGGATATGGTTCGAGGTCAACCTCACGGCCTCCTCGTCAGAGAACGTTTACATATACTATGGGAACAGCGAGGCAAGCTACCCGGATTACACCCCGGTTTGCATGAAAGTCGATGGTGACGTTTGCTACGTCTTCTATGACGATTTCAGCAGCGGACCGACCAATTGCTACACGAGGGGGTACAAATGCATAGACCATGCCACAAACACGGCCTGCACGGCGCCGAGCCTGAAGCTGGACTGCACCGACAACCTCACGATAAACACGGAAGCCAACGAGTATTACAGGTATATAGTCACGAACTACACGCAGAAAAACGACTACACCAACCTGACGCT
>JAFGDH010000031.1 GCA_016932215.1 Candidatus Aenigmatarchaeota archaeon
ATATATAAAGGTTTTTCCTTTGCTGGACGCAGGTTTGCCTACGTCATTCGAAACTAAGTAGTTTTTTAGTAAGATTGTACCCTTTTTTGGTCACGCCTGTAATGCGATGGCCACACGGCTTCGTATTTGTTTAATCTTTTCACTAATTGGAATGCGTTATCTGAATTAATAAAATCAGTTATTGCGTTTCCCATCAGGAATATTTGATCCTGCTGTCTCCCCATTGAAGTATCCTTTTTGCTTTCTGCGACGACAATGTTACCTTCCCCTTTCAATAAATAATCCGGAAGCTGGGTGAACATCTCCAGAACAAGAAACGTGTCTACTCCGCTGGTTTTTCTTATGCCTATGTGAGAGTAAGCCGCCTCTGGTTGAATATCATTCATGTCTTTGAAATCGGCACCCGCTACCCCGTCAAAAACAAGATTAAAATCCCCTTCCGTTATCATATCGCCTTTACCGAGTCTTTCCAGAACCTGTCTCTGTCTTCTGATGCTCATCATTTGGTTATAATCGTTTTCCGGGATTCTAAAACCCCTGATATTTATTACTCTCTCTTTCTTTTTTAGCATATCATCAAATTGGTAATTAGTTTTTTATTTGAAATCTTTTCCAACAAGGTTTATATTTCTCCCCGTTCCTTTCTTAATATGCCGATCGAAGGGTACGTGGAATACCAGAGAAGGGAGTTCTGCAGGGACGTGAAATGCCCGATACAGATGGAGCTAATGAAGCAGGAAGAGGGCTCTGAAAGGTACGAAGAGATCAGGCAGGAATGCAAGGAAAAATGCCTGTTCACGACCTGGCAGTTCCACCACTGGCTGATCGACAGGGGTTATTTGATAGTTAGAAAGGAGTGATTGATCGCTTGCATTTTCGAACAAAGCGATCCTTCGCTGGCCAGGAGGTTGTTGATATGGACTGGGGAATGAAAAACAGGTTATACAAGATAATAAGGCCGAAGACAGGGAGATCGCTCATGCTGGCGGTCGATCACGGTTATTTTTTGGGCCCCACTACGGGGCTGGAGGACTGGAAGAAGGCGGTGGACCCGCTTATTCCTTACTGCGATACGCTTTTCGCGACCAGGGGGATGGTAAGGGCGTGCGTGGACCCGAGGAAGAACGTTCCCATAATGCTGAGGGCTTCGGGGGGCACGAGCATAGTCGGTCCGGAACTGCTTCACGAGGGTATCACCATCTCCGTCGAGGACGTCTTGAGGCTGAACGCCGTTGGAATAGGATACTCGATACTGGTAGGGGCACCCTGGGAGAGGGACACGATGCTCGATTTCTCGAAGTGGGTGGACGACTGCGAACGATACGGACTGATCGCGATGGCCGTAACCGCGGTAGGGAAGGACATGGCCAAGGACGCCAGGTACCTTTCCCTCGCCTGCAGGATGGCGGCCGAGCACGGCGCCCACATAGTCAAGACGTATTACTGCGACGGGTTCGAGAAGGTCGTTGAGTCATGTCCCGTCCCGATAGTGATGGCAGGAGGGAAGAAGATCCCGGAGCTGGAAGCCCTCACGATGGCCCACAACGCGATCAGCGCAGGCGCCGTGGGGGTCGACATGGGTCGTAATATTTTTCAGGCCGACGACCCGGTAGCGATGATCCAGGCCGTACGCGGGCTGATACACAAGAAGATGACCCCGAAGGAGGCTTTGCAGTTCTACAACGAGCACAAGAAGGCCTCCGGCCCTGCGAAGAAGTCAGGAATAGCGGCCGACGATACGAAGAAAGTGTGATTCTGATATTATGAAAGTCGCGGTCTATTACAATAACAGCGACATCCGTGTCGAGGAGAGGGAAAAGCCCGTTCCTAAAGATAACGAGCTACTTGTAAAGGTTCATTCCTGCGGCATATGCGGATCGGATCTCGTCGAATGGTACCGGCTTCCCAGAGCCCCATTGATTCCCGGTCACGAACTCGGGGGGGAGATAGCGGAAACAGGGGAGATAGTCACCGATTTTAAAGCGGGCGACAGGGTATTCGTCGCTCCAAAGATAGGATGCGGGGAGTGCAGATACTGCAGAAAAGGGCATCAGTCAGTCTGTCCGAACGTGAAGAAAAGACTGGACGGCGCCTTCGCGGAGTTCGTGCTCGTACCTGAAGAGATGGTGAAAAAGGCGGTTTTCAGGCTGTCCGAAAGCGTATCGTATGACGAGGCCACGTTCATCGAACCATTGGCCTGCGTTTACCGTGCGCAAAAGTTCGCCGGCGTCAAAAAAGGTGACAAAGTTCTGATCATCGGGAGCGGGATGTCAGGCATACTCCACATAAAACTCGCCATCGAAAAAGGAGCGAATGTCACCGCAACCGACATCAATCAATACCGTTTGGATTTCGCGAAGAGATGCGGGGCAACTGCCGTCGCTGGTGGTGAGATCGAAGGGAAATTCGATGTCGTTATATTATGTGCGGCCGCACTTCCAGCGTTTGAGACCGCGTGGAAGAGCGTGGATACCGGGGGAACCATAATATTGTTCACCGTGCCGTCCCCGGACAAGCAGGTTGTCGTGCCGGTTAACGATTTCTGGCGGAAAGAAGTGAAGATAATCACTTCATATTACTGCGGTCCTGACGATCTGGAGGAATCAATGAAATTGATCAGTTCGAAGAAGATCGGAGTTGAGGACATGATCACCCACCGTCTACCTCTCGAAAGGATACAGGAAGGATACCGCCTCGTTGCAGAGGCTAAAGATTCCCTGAAGGTCATAATCAGGCCGAATGAGTAAGAAAAAAAAGAATAAGTTTACGAATTGTGAACAAAAAGTTTATAAATCATGAACACTAATTATAAGCATGAATTTACATAATTTGCTCTCGACCAGGGAGAGAGTGAAAATATTGAAATCGGTCTTGTTTAAAAAAGATGAGATGGGCGTAAATAGTGTAGCGAAAGAACTGAAACTGAGCAAGGGGTTGGTTTCAAAATATTTTGACATCCTTTCCAAAGAAAAGGTTATAAGAAAAAGGAATGGGAAATACTCCGTTCAAGAGAATTTGAATACAGTTTCGCTTAAAATTCTTATTAATCTTGAGAATTTCGACCCCATGATATTCAGAAAGTTCGGATTTGTCGAATCCGCCGGCCTTTTCGGGAGCATCGTGAAGGGAAAGAACACGGAGGAATCCGACATCGATTTGTGGGTTCTGGTTGAAAAGACGGGCGAGGAGAATATGGCAAAACTCACAGCAGAACTGAAGAAAAAATACTTTAAAATAAATCCGGTTTATCTGACAATTGACAAATTAAAGGTCCTGAAAAGGGAGGATCCAGTTTTCCACCACTCGTTGTTTTTCGGTTCAATAACGGTTTATGGTGATGGTATTGAAAAGGTTTGATTATGACGAATGCGTGAAGGAAGGTCTGGTTAGAAATGTCCCTCCTTCCGCGGAGAAAGCGGAAGGGAGCATAAACACTGCAAGGAAATGGATCGAGGAAGCGGAAAAGAATTTTAACACGGAGGCTTTCAAATCATCTGTAATGGCTTCCTATCTCGCGATGTTCCATTCCGCGAGGTCAATCATGTATTATGATGGTTTAAGAGAGAAAAGCCATTACTGTATAGCAAGATATCTTGAAGATATATATGTCAGGCAGGGATCACTGGAAAGGAAATGGGTGGAACTTCTTGACCACTACAGGGAACTTAGACACGAAGACCAGTACAGCATAAATTTTGTCGTGACGATGGATGAGGCGGAAACCGCCCTTGGAAAGGCGAAACAATTCGTTGATATAATGGAGAAACTGCTCAACAAGATATCCGGAAATTAATGCAAAACCTTTCATTCCCATTCCAACTGGTAGTGGCTCGAAACGCTCCGGTGGTCGGGTATAACCTTTACAGTTTCGGGCTCTCCGGGAACCAGCTTCAGTTTATTCTTCCTGCCATCGCCCATGCCATTCAGTTCTTCCGGATAAAGTTTGAAAGTCTTCTTCTCGATCAGCCAGTAATAACTTCCCTCTGGAACGCTTTCTGTCACTGTTTCCAGCACAGGGAACGACTTAAGGCAGACTTTCCCGTTCTTATAGCTCATAATTAACCTCCTCTGTTTCGAATGACAGCTTTATGCAACCAATATAAGCTGTCGTACGCTTCGTTTCGAAAGACGACTTGATAAAATCAATACAAGTCGTCATGCGCTTGCTTGCTCCGTTAGAGAAGCAGAATATACTCTCACCAGAAGAAAAAGGACCTTTCATCAGAATCACTCAGAAGATGAAGGCCCTCAAAGGAGCACGACCACTACGAGCAGGACGACTACTTGCAAAGAAACTGCCAGATTCGAAACCTGTCGGAAGTGGTTCATCTTATACACAATTAATTTTTGTCCGGGAACATATTTATGGCTGATGTGCAGGTTTTTCTGGTCATTTCCTCGCCGTTATCGAGTAGCAGAGCCCGAAATATGGGTTGGGATGCTCCCTGACGAAGCGGAAGCCGATCCTCTCGAGTATCTCCTTCATCTCTTTGAACGTGTGCGGGTGGAGGATGCTGCCGCTCACCCCTTTCATGATCCCCTCGCCGAATATCTCGATGTCCTTCCTGTGCTCGGGAAGAAGTCCTTTTTTCCGGATGTCCTCGTAATATGAGTTCAGGACGAGGTTGCTGTTTCCCGGCGTTATTCTCCCGGTTATGGCGAACGTCCCTCCCGGGCGCATGACGCGGAAATGCTCTCTTAATGCCCCCTCGAACCTCACCACGAAGTGCATCGCGAACATGGAGGTAACTCCATCGAATATCCCGTCGCCGAATGGGAGGATCTCCATGCTGGCGTTTCTTATAAAAAGATTTTTTTTATACTGTGAACATTTCTTTTTTAGCATCTCCATCGCCTTCCGGCTGGTGTCGAGGGCGTAAACCTTCTGGTCCCTCTTCAGCAGCTCCAGCGTCACGTTCCCCGTCCCGCAACCGCTGTCCAGCACCGTCCCGAGCCCGCTCATGGCCTTGACATGAAAACCCTTCACCTGACTGTAAATGGATGAATGCTCAAGGATCCTGTCGTAGGCGTCGAGATACCTGCCTTCCCAGAGAGCGGTGTCCATATTAAGAAATGGGTTTTGCTGTTAAAAAACTATTTTTATAAATATAAAAAATTATTTATCAATAAGTGGTAATATGAGATATGGGTTCATAAGTGACCTTCACGATCACCCGGAGGCACTGGAAGGTATACCCTGGGACAAGATCGATGAGGTGTACTGCCTCGGAGACCTCGTGGAAAAGGATGTGAACAAAGCCAGGCTTATTATTGATACATTAGACACAAAAGGCGTTAAATGTGTTTTGGGCCAGCATGACCGTGCGCTCTTCAGCGAGAGGGATCTCTGGGATTATTATGATCGGATGAAGATGGAAAGTCAGCCTAAAAGGAGTATGGTAAACTTTCAAAGTGCAAATCACTTGAGGGAAAATATAGGAAAAAGATATATTGACTGGCTCAGGCAATGGGAAGAACGGATAATGGACATTTCACTTGAGGGTAAGGATTTTGCCATTAAAGCGAAAATAGTCCATGACTGTCTGACCCCCCTTACCGTACATGAATCAATACAAATTGGGTTTGAGGGCAAACAAAAATCAAGAATTATTACCCCTTATCACGCAATTAAAAATTTTCTGGCTGACAGAGATTATGATTTGCTGATCCACGGGCACATACACCAACCATCATTTTATTATAAAAGGCAGGGAAGGAGCAGGTATATTACGCACAATGATGTAACTGAAGGAACGAAACCGATAAAAATATTGCCCGGGCGCAGGTATATTATTTGTCCGGGATCCATGTCAGGGGACTCGGGGATTAAGGAAATTCTCAATTCTGGTAATGATTTTGACGATCATGTTAACCAATATTCATTTTTAATAATAGACACGAGCAGAAGAGGAAGGTACCTTTCAGATACTAATGGAACAATGAAATTCGAATTCCGCTTTGGTTTGAGAAAAGAATCTTATTTGACTGAAAGATTAAGAAAATGAAATATTATTGATTTTTTAGAACGAATTATCTTATTCCCTGCAGTCTTCGCAGACCCACCCGTCTTCCCCTTCCTGCTCCAGGTTCTCGCAGAACTCCCCGCACTTGTCGCAGAAGCCTTCCGGAGTCGTCTGGTTTTCCAGCTCCGTGACCGCTTCGGTGAACTTCATGTTTATCATTGTGTTCGGGAAATCGTGCCTGTGCCTGAATGGCGGGAGAAATCTCAGCAGCCGTTTGGCCACTATCTGGTCTACCCCCTTCATCCAGTTGCCTGCCTCGTTCAGGTAGCAGTAAGGGCAGACTGAAACGGGGTTCGGCTTTCCGCAGTGTATGCAGTCCGTCCCGTGGTTCCTGTTGTAGAAATACCTCTTGAAGCTGTGATGGAACCTCGAGAAGGAACGAACGAGATGGGTGGGAAGGACTCCCTTGATATCGCTGGCTAAGCAATCAATGCATAGGAAATTCCATATTGGCTCTTTGCAGAGCTTGCATAATATAATGTCGTCCATCTTCACCATCTTTCGGAGATATATTCGTTTCTGCCATCTGATTTATAGAATGGAATTCTGATTTATAAGGCCCACCTAAAACCAAATTTGGTCTTTACAAAATCTTTTTTATAATTATTTTTTTAGAATAGAAAACCGATAATCATAGGATTTGTCTTAATTCCGGATGCCCGTTGAATTCAAATAAATTTATAAGTTTTACAAAAAAAATTGTAAAAGCTTTTAAAACTTACTACTAACATTTTAAGCATCAACCCATCGGCGAAATGGGTTAAAAATCACGTGATTTTATGGGATTCTCTCTGATAGAGCACAATAACGGGACAAAGGTGGCCTACGACTCACTCGTGGTCCACCCGAAGAAGCTCAATATCTTCAATTCTGACCTTTCTCTCAGGATTGTCAATGAACTGGTAAGGCAGCCCGGGTGTGCGATGGACCTTGCCAGGAAGCTGGAAGAGCACGAGCAGAAGATATATTACCATCTGAGGAAGATGGAGAATGTGGGCATAATCAAGATAACGAGCGTCGAGAAGAGGTACGGGATGAACGCGAACATTTACAGCCTGGTCTCGCCGGTTATCGCTGCCAAACTATATGAAGACGGGAAGGAGATTCATGTCAGCAATGGCACAGATAACACGGAACATGCCGCTTTCTTTCATCCGTTCATCGAAAATGGCTCGCTTAATGCTAAAATAGTTGTGGGTGATCCAAATGAGCACGGAAGGTTCGATACAAAATCGAAGGAAGGTACATATGTTACAGATATCGGTATTCTTCTCGGTAGCTTCGTAAACAATTTTAACTTCCCCTACTTCACGCCCGATACGGAAATCAGGGAATCCGACCTTGAAAAAAATCTGATACTTATAGGGAACGTGAGAACAAACGTCATAATAGATAAGATAAAGGATCATCTCCCGATAGAATTCGAGGAAAAGGGACATTCCTTCCTGTCCAAGAAAACCAAAACAGTCCACAAAGACCCGAGGACAGGATATATCATTAAAATGAAAAACCCCATGAACCCAAAGAAACAGATTATGGTAATCGGCGGATTAAGGACGAGAGGCACGAGAGCGGCTGTTGTCGCTTTGACACAAAACCTTAAAAAATTATTTGATAAGAATGATGTAAACAACGGAGAATTCATAAGGATAGTCAAAGGACTTGACAAAGAGGGCAGAGGAATAATAGATGCCTTTGAGATTAAAGAGTGATTGAAATGGTTATGATGATGTACAATGATCCAGTATCGGGCAGCAAGGCAGACCTGACAGTTTTATATACAGGTAATTTCAGCCCTTTTAATATTGGCCATGCTTCAGACATTTCCCGTGTTAAATACGAAGTTGCGGTTAACGGAAATCATGGAATTTCGATAGGAATTGGTTTACCGGTACCTCATAGACATTTCCCGAGAAAATCAGAAGTCAGGAAATGGTTAACCAAGGTAAATATAGATGTTCCTGGTTTTGAAGAAAATTTTGACTATTTGAAGGGAGCGATGGATTCCATTCCAAAGAATGGCGGTTTCGATACGCTTTTCGAGAGATATATTACAATGGGGAAGATTCTCAGTGGCGAGGTTCCTTTTGATGGCGAGGCCGCTGAACTTATGTCTGACGATTTTTTCAAACACCTTCATAATGCTGTTGAGGTAAGCGTTTATCCCAAATTCGCTCATAACGTGTGGCCATGGCGTTTTGATTATTTGGTTTTTGAAGACAAACAGGGATATGATGAACCCCCAAGGAGCGAGGTCGATAAGCAATACATGTTTGTTGGTGATGCCGGTCATCTCCAGCGTGCTCACGAGAAAGGACCGGAAGGAAGGAACATAAGCCTGAACCTGATACAGTGTCAGGATCTGCCTGCGGCAACTTTAAGCAAAAGAAACACCCCGGTGTTATCACGAGAAACCGTTGATGAAATAAAAGATGCGATAAACAGAAGAAACTATGTTTTCTGCGTTGTCCCCCCAAGCCAGCAGAAAAGACTGAACAACAGGCAAAGAAATCTCATCGAGAAAACATATGACACCGCAGTGTCTGAAGGAACTGATCTGGTCGTTGGTATACCGATAAAACCAGTTCCGGTTGATCACGGCGACAATAAATGCTTTTGGATGGGAAGGCATAACAACCCTTTGCCGTATCAGATACTGGAGGAAGTGAAGGGATATACAGGAGCATATGCCAGAGGCAACGGGAGACTGCCGACTGAAAGAATTCATTTTTCATATGTTGAGGTTGACAGGAGGGGTAAAATAATAGATAATAGCGCCTTCAACAGTTCGGCGCTCCCTCCCAGAAGGATTGAAATTGAACCTGAAGCGGAAAGCGAGAGATTTTCGATTGTAGTCAATAACCCGTTTGCTGCTTTAGGTGAAGCTGGAAGAAAAATACTGGATAAAGCTAATTCACATTTAACTGGCAACAATGGTCTTATTATATAAATAATCAGGATTCATTTATTTCTATGAATAAGCTGTTCCCAGGCATCTGGAAGAAAGACGAAAAGATCATTACCCAAAATCTGGTACCCGGGGACAAGACCTATACAAAAAATATTTTTAACTTCAGAGGCCGGGAGTACAGGGAGTGGAACCCTTTCAAATCGAAGGCCTGCGCCGCGATCGCCTGCGGGCTGAGGGAATTTCCACTCAAATCCGGGTTGAAGGTCCTCTACCTTGGAATATCGTTCGGGCAGACCGCCACATTCTTTTCCGACATAATCGGGAAGGACGGTATAATATACGGCGTCGAGTTATCGGAAAGATGCCTGACCGACCTTAATTCGGTCGCTGAAAAAAGGGGGAATATCGTCCCGATCCTCGGCGATGCCAGGAAGCCGGACGAGTACGGCTGGATAGAGCCCGTGGACCTGATTTACGAGGACGTGGCTTCCGACGACCAGGCGGAGATCATGATCCGGAACTCTTCGCATTTTTTGAAGCCGGGCGGCTTCGCCATGATAGCGATAAAGGCGAGATCCATCGATGTCGTGAAGGAGCCGAGGATAGTTTTTAAAGAACAACTGGAGATATTAAAAAAACATTTTGAAGTGGTCGAGACGAGAGACATCGAAAAATTCGAGAAGGATCACCTTTTTGTTGTGCTCAAACGAAAGACGTAGGCTTCGCCCACGTCATGCAATCCGGCTTTAAATTATATTAAAAAATTATTTTATAATACCCAAAATGATATTCTAATCATGGCTTCGAAATTCAGGCTCAAGACCTCCCACTTAGTCAACGTCCTGAGGGCCGCGATAATCATCATAGTCGGGATCATAATCCTCGTCATAGCCGGGATAGCCGGCCAGTTCTTTTACACCCCGCAGGAAATCCCCGGGATCGATATAACATTCTCCGAGCCGTTCCTCATGGAGGAGAATCAGGAGGCATACATGGAAAGCGAGAACATGACTCTCCTTTTGAAAGAGATCATCTACAAGCCCCTGGTCGAGGGTGTGAGGGGGGTGTGGAGCGGGAAGGGAGCGAGCATAATGATCACCAAGGACGGCAGCATAACGACAACGTCCCTTTCCATCGAGAGGAATACGTTCGAAGTGCAGGGCATGGAGATCGTTCTGGGGAACGTGACCACGGAATTCGTCGAGTTCACCGTGAATAAGAAATGAAAAATTAGATATGATGACTTATAATTATTTTATCAAGTCATCTTTCGAAACTTATTCACCGGTTATATTCTTCAGCTTCCTCTCCAGTTCCTTCTTCATTGCCGCGCTCTGGTCTTTCTTCGAATAGAAATCGATCTTGGAGGCCATGGAGATCCTGCTCGCGATGAGGCGGGCGACCTTTCCCTTGAGATGCTTTTCCGCCTGCTGGACGTCTGCGTTCGAGAAGAGGATCCCGTATTTCGGGGCCTTCCCCTGTCCCTTCAGGTGGCGGAACAAAGCCTTCTCCGCGCCGAGGAGCTGAACCTTGCTCGACGGCATCTTGGCCAACCTTTCCAGCCCCCCTGCCAGCGCAACCAGTCTGGCCGCGAGAAGCGGGCCGGCAACCGCCGAAGTGTTAGGCATCTCTTCCTTCGAGAGCCTTTCAACGTAACTGGAAAGCTTGTCCCTGGTCTTGCTCATGTCAAGGAGGGATTTGGAGAAACCCTTAACCTGTTCCAGGTCTTCGTCGCCGAACTTCATCCCTCCTGAAGACGAAACCTTTATGTCCTCCTTGTTCGCGGACTTCGAAAGGATCGACAGGAACTTCTCCTGGTCCTTTACCGTTTTGCTGAGTTCCGGGAAATGGAGGCCGTACCACTCCCTCAGGTGTTCGGTCATGTTGTTCATGTCCGTGTCCGCCTCGTCGACAAGACGGATGGTCTGGATGATCAGCTTGTCCCTGCCCTGCTTCTCCAGGGACCTGGATGACAAAAGTATGTTGACCCTGGAGATGATCATGTTAAGTTCCTGATCAGAACCGTAAGCCTCCCTCAGGGCGACGGACCTGAACTCCTGCCTCAGCTTGGAATAAAGCGGGTCTGAAAAGTCGTTAACGTATTCGCATTCGCATCTCAGCCTCTTTTCCAGCCTCTTTTCCTCTTCTAGTTCGCCCTTCCCGGAATTCCTGATCTTGTCCGCAACGGTCTCCGGGTCCTTCGGGAAGAACTCGCAGCCAACCAGTTTCCCGTTTTCGTTGTAGGCGAAACTTCCTATCAGGTACGTCAGTATCCGTACTTTCATACCATTATAATTGTTTGTTTTTTTATAAAACATTCAGAAAGTATTAATATGAACTACAAAAACGTCGTTCTTATTCTCGTCATACTTTTCATGTTCGGTCTTCTGGCCTACCAGCTGATGAGCATAGAAGAATCGTTCAGGGACTCCGTCCTGACCGAATTCGAAAAATGCGACAGGAGATGTTCCGCCGAGAGCAGGGTCTCTTATCTCGTCGAGGGTGTATGCTACTGCAAGGACATGATCAGCTTCGACAAGAACTACAGATGCCTTTCCAACGTTACGTTCGAAAACGCGGAGAAATATTCCACCAGGTTCAACACGAGTTTTGTCAGGAATGTGGCTGTATCCTCCGCGATACAGTACGAGAATCCCAATTCAATCCCCACGCGCCTGTTCTCGATTTACCAGGCCATAGGCGAACGCGTCCATTACATATCCGATCCCAGGGACGACGAGTACATAGCGACCCCGGCTGAGACATGGAACATACAGGGAGGGGACTGTGACGACATCTCGATACTCATGGCATCGATGTTCGAATCCATAGGCCTGGACGCCTCGATGGTGGAGGCATATAACGAATCCTACGGTCACGTATTCGTTATAGTGAGGATAGATGAGGACCTGGACAGGTTCCTGCAGGACTACAAGCCCCTGATAGAAAAATACACGCCTTATTTCGGTATGAAGCCCTTCAATTTCCTGATATTCCGGGAGACGGAATCGGAGTGCGAGTATTCTCTTCATAACCTGTACATGGGAGAGAGCGTGAAGCCGTTCTACGTCATAGCCGAGAGCACCGCCCAGGGATACCCTGGCAAGAACAATCCCTTCGAAGGCTTCAACAACACGAGGTTCATCAACATAGGGCAATGAATTCTGCGGTTTAACAATTTTTATTCAGGGAGAGTCAATAATATATCATGGGTGTCCGGAAGAAGGGTTCGTTTATGCAGCCTTCCGAGATAATAGTAACTATAATAATCGCCCTTCTCGCCGGTTCCATTTTCATTATCGGCGGAACGAATTACGCCTCCGGCCCGCTCGCCACCGCAAGGGACCAGATTTGCAAGTACGTACCCTTCCTCTGCGGCTCCCAGGCCAGCGAGGGCGATTACGAGATATCGCTGAAGTCTTATGAATGCCTCGCCTGCGCGATAAGCGTGGTCTCCGGGTCAGGGAACGAATGCGCAAAGAATGACTGCCAGATGCAGCAGGCCCTTCCATCCGGTGAAGGTCTTCCGTTCTCTGCCCAGCAGGTCGGTGACCCGGATGAAGGGGAGAAAAGCGATACCGACATTTATGCCTTCTACAAGGCACCTGTCCTGAAATGCGAGGAGGATAAAGGGATATGTTTCGTAGAGAATTTCCAGCTCCCTCAGGATGTGACTGGTTTTGAAAAATGGATAAAGGGGAACGGGGACCCGCAGTTCCTTGTTTACTGGGAAGTTTTCCCTGATGGTGTAGAAAGCGCATGGTCAGGATTTGCTTTGTGGACAGAAAACGTCTTTGACCTCATGCTCGGTTCATGGGTGGTCGGGAAGGGGCTTGCCATAGGGAAGAGCGCAATAACAACCACCACCAGTAGGGTGGGGACTGGTTTGGCTACGAAAATGGGCCTTAAGGCGGGAAGCGCTGTGACCGCAGAGACATCCGGCCTCACATTCGACATGATTGACGATGTCTCGAAACCGTTGCTTAAAGAAATAAGCAGCAATGTAGGTTCGGTAAGTATGAAGAAGCTGGCCGCAAGAGGCATAAAGTCTGAGAGCGTTGCGCTTCTGGGTGCTGCTCTTGACAGCCTGATGAAAAAGTATGACTTGCATGATCACTCATTGCTTATAAAATCCCCTTACGATGATCCTGTTCCAATTCAGGTGGAGAAAGGCGGTCCGGTTTTCCTCGAAAGAACAAAAGATCCGCTCTATCTTGTATCCCCATGCATCGCTAATTTGGTGGTCAAGAAAACAAACATAAAATGTGGTTCTTACAGCTACTCAGAGGATCTAAAGTATTACAAATGCACAGGCGAGAAAGACATCAAGGTTAAGGACAGCGATGTAGAAAAAATCGGGCTTTGTACAACTGATGTTTCAGATAATTTCAAAAAACCTGAAACTAAGAAATATGCCGAAATGATCGAGAAGATCGATACCACACAGGAGGCGGAGATATTCGAATGGACCGATGATGTTTTCATGGTAAGGGATCCGATAAAGAACATAAAATACTACTTCAAAGACAAGGACTCTAAGAAAAAGGTTATTGAAAAAATAGTCTACACTGACAGCAATGGGGAAGTTCATGAATTCAATATAAACGGAATGGAAACATTTACCGAAAACGGTTTCGAGATAAAGTTAGAGCATGGTGGGGAGTGCGAACCGAAAAAGGAAAATAACTTCAAATGCAAGAACTTCGGAATCGAGATAAAGCAGTTCCCGCAGGATTGCGATTATTGTCAGGAGCTTTCGGAATATTACGGCGACCTGGATGATTTCAGAATGTCTTATGATAAGCAGGAGATGGAAGTCGAGGATCCGGTAACAGGAATAAAGAGCAAGGTGTATTATTATTATTCCCATGTCCAGATGTACTTTGAAAGCGGTGAGACCGCTATAGTGTTCACTAACATGAACGATGACACGATAGCAGACACCATTACAATAGACGATGATGCGAGCTTTTTCAGGGACATCTGGGAAACATTCGGTCTGGCGTCAAAATGGGCCAGGCAACCGAAGGTCACTTTAACGGATACTAACTTCCCTAAAAACAACGGAATTTTCGACATCATAATAGTCAGGGATTGTGTTGTTCCGGGCCAGTTGGTTGAAGTGACTAAAATAGATGACGATAATTACGACAGAAACTTCTGCCATTCCTATGAAACAATAGCCACAAAGGCGTTTGGTAATGCGGTTTGGATCGGTGGCGGGGTCGGTTGCGTTGTTGGCGGTGTTGCCGGCGCTATCGGCGGGGCTGCAGGTGGAGGTGGTGTTGGTGGGGTACCGGGAGCCATTGGCGGATGCAAGGCAGGCGGTGCCCTTGGTTTCAAGATAGGTGCCGTTGTTCAGACGGGTTATGCGATCTATGAAAGAGCGCACGGCGTCCCGGACATATGGCCGGGCAATTAGAATTTATTTCTTAACGTATTCAAGGACCCTGCTCTTGAACTTGTCCCAGTCCTTCACCAGGGCTCCCGCGGACTTTGGATGGCCGCCGCCTGATCCTATGCCCTTCGAGCAGTCCTTTGCCAGGTCGCCGACGTTGACCCATCCCTTCTGGCAGCGAAGGGAAATCTTCCATCCCTGATCCGAATGCTTCCGGACTATGATCGCGTAGTCCTCGTATCTCTCGGTGAAGACGGTCGCCATGATTGACGTGATGTTCAGCTTGCTGCTGATCTGGTAGAATATGACCTTTTCCTTCCCGAAGATTTCCTTGTTAACCTCGAAGTCCTTCGTGATCCTTTCTATCTCCCTCTGGACGATCTCCCTGTACCTGCGGAAGGTCCTGGAGTGGTAGAAGTCCTCGATCTTTTCGCTCTTCACGAGCGCCTCCAGACCCAGCTTCGCCCCTTCCCCTCCCTTGAGGGTGATTGCGGCCGAGATCATCTCCGCCGCCGTGGCCAGCCCGTTCTTCTTTATGTCCTTCCCGTGGTTGAACTCCGGATACCTCTTTACGCATTCCTGAAGGACGTCCCCGCAGTCCTCGAACCCGTAATCGCCTATTATCCCGATGACGGATATCCATATGAACGGCTCCACGTCCAGCCCCATCTTTTTGAAAAGCTTGTATATGCAGTAGCTGGCCGGGCAGTAGATGTCCGGAGCATCGAATCTGGGATTTATGTGGAGCATCCCGAGTTTGTTGAGGTCCTTTTCCATCAGGTGATGATCCAGAACCATTATCTTTATCCCGGGAACGGAGTCCCTGATCTTTTTCACCTTCTTCCATTCCTGGTCTATCGGTATGTCGAGGAACAGGAGCATGCCCGGATTCATCCCGGTTATCTCTTTCATGAACTTGCTGTCGATTATCGGGCCTTCCCTGGGGATGGCCTCGAAGTCCGGAAAGAACTTGAGAAGCAGGGACGCGGAACACACGCCGTCGGCGTCTCTGTGGTAAACGAGAATCCTTTTCCCTTCGGTGTTAAGATAATCCTTAACCTTCCCAATGTCCAGATTATCACAAATCATGGGAATAATTTAGGCACTAGTTTTAAATACTTTTATAAAAATTTTTGTAAAATCGGCGTATTCTAGGGATTCAGCCACGGAATCATTGGATAAAGTATGAACAGTATTATGAAAAGTATTATCCCGAGAATGATCAGTTTTATCCCGAACCATTCCTTCTCCCTGCCGGTTCCCATGAAAAGGAACCCTTCGGCTATCCCCACCACGATGAATATCCCGCCCAGCAGCCCGAGAAGATCAGCCCTTATGAGACCTGATAATGTAAGAAGGAAAGTAATGAGTGATACCAGAATAATGAAGGCCATTTTTGTCATTGGCATGATAATAATTGTCGAGAGAATTTAATATAGTTTATTCATTTCATTTTCTCGAAGCAGAAAGAGACCTTCCTGCCGTCGAATTCCATCTTCCCTTTGTCCTCTTTTTTCAGCTTTCCGAATCTCACGCTTCCGGCCCCCACGCCGGCCATTATTTCCTTTTCCTTCCCTTTCAGCACGCATTCAGTCCCCTTGTCGGATGAAAGCCACAGCTCTATCTTCTCGTCCACTTTCAGCTTCTCGGTCTTCCTCGTCACCTGGATGCTCCTGATCAGCTCCCGCAGAAGGGATTCGTCTTTAAGGACTTCCCCCAGGCATATTTCCCCGTGCTCAAATATCTTCTTTTCCCTTTTCGGGAGGTTTTCGACGACCACGATCTTCTCCACGTTCCCTATGTTCCTGATTATCTCGTCCAGTTCCTTCACGGTCTTTTTGAACTTCTTGTCCTCCGTCCTGACGTAAAGCTTGGAGACCGGCCAGCGGATCTTGATTCTTATTGTCTGCCTGAGCGAGTTGATGGCCTCTGTCATAAGCTTGACCTTCTCCATCTCCTTCTCCGCATCCTCGTTTATCATCACCTTCTCGGCCTTCGGCCATGTTGCCAGGTGTATGGACTCCGGTCCCTTTCCCGGAAAGATGGTCTGGTATATCTTCTCGGTTATGTACGGTGTGATCGGCGCCATCATCCTTATGACGTTCTCCAGCACGTAGAGAAGCGTGAACTGGGCGGATTCCTTGTCCTTCCCCTTATACCATGGTGACAGCCGGTTTCTTACGATTTTTATGTACCACCTGGAGAAGTCGTTCAGTATGAAGTCTCCCAGATTCCTTCCGGCGTAATGCAGCCGGAAATTCTCCAGGTCGCTCGTCGTGCTCTTCACGACCGAGTTCACCCTCGATATGATCCACCTGTCCTCCGGGAGCATGTCCTTCGATTCTATCTTTTTGTCCAGGAGTTTCATGTCTGAATAGCTCATTGCGAACATCGCCGAGTTCCAGAGGACGCTCAGCACCCTTTTCAGCTCCCTCGCTATGGAGAGGTTGAAGTTCTGCGTCTCCCACGGAGCGATGTTCCAGCAGTAGTAAAGCCTGACAGTGTCCGCGTCCAGCTCCTTCAGAGCGTCCTCGCCGTAAACCACGTTCCCGAGGGACTTGCTCATCTTGTCCCCCTTCTCGTCCAGCACCCATCCGGTCATGCTGCACGACTTGAAGGATGACATGTCGAAGGTGCACGTGCTCATGAAAAGGAGGGCGTAGAACCATCCGCGTATGTGGTCCTGTCCCTCGCATACCATGTCGCATGGCCATAATGATTCGAAAACGTCCTTGTTCATGTTCGGGTAACCCGTCGAAGCCCAGGGGGCGATTCCGGAATCGAACCATACGTCCATTATGTCCGGGACCCTCGTCATCTTCGAGCCGCAGTCGCATTTAAGGTGTATCTTGTCGACGGTGTTCTTGTGCAGGTCCATCCCTTCCGGTATCTTTTCGAGAGCGTTCGCTTTCAGCTCCTTCACGGAACCGATGACCTTCCTGCTGTCGCATTTGTCACACACCCATACAGGCGTCGGTATACCCCAGAACCTCTGCCTGGTGATCGCCCAGTCCGGGGCGTCTATGAGCATGTTGTGCATCCTCTCCTTCGCGAATGGGGGGAGCCATTTTATGACCTTGTTCTCGTTTATCATCTTGTCTTTGATCATGTCAACCTTCAGGAACCACTGCTTGCTCATCCTGTATATTATCGGCGTTTTGCACCTCCAGCATAACGGATACGAATGAATGATCTTCTCGGCCTTGAACAGCAGGTTCTTCTCCTTCAGGTAATCTATTATCTTCTGGTCGGCGTCCTTGACGTATATCCCGCTGAACTGGCCCGCTTCCCCGGTAAGCTTCCCCTCCTCGTCCACCGGGGAAAGCTCTGGTATGCCGTAATGCTTGCCTATCTTGTTGTCCACGTCCCCGTGCCCCGGGGCTATGTGAACGAGGCCGGAGCCCATGTCCATCGTAACTATGTGGCCAAATTCATCTTCCGCCGTCGTCCCGCTCTTGATCGCGGCCTTCGATGAGACGCGCTGCTTCATTATTGGAATGGAAACGATAACCTTCCTCGCGTTCGGGTCATTGTCCAGGGATTTCTGTATCGGTAAATCGAGTACGGGTTCGTACGATATCCCTTCGAGGTCCTTTCCCTTTGTCTTCCCTTTTATGGTGTATCCCATCTCCATTTGCTGCAAGATTTCGAGCCTCTTCTCCGCCAGTATAAGCGTTTCCCCCTCAACCACGGCCTTCACGTACGTCTCGTCCGGGTGGACCGCTATGGAAGCGTTGGCGGGGAGGGTCCAAGGGGTAGTGGTCCATACCAGGAAGTATTCGTTCTTCCTCCCACTGATCGGGAACTTGACGTATATGGACGTGTCTTCCAGGTCAGCATAAGAGTCGGTTACTTCGTAACCCGTCAGCACGGTTTCGCAGTGCGAGCACCAGTATCCGGGCCTGTGGCCCTCGATGAACAATCCCTTTTCAAACATCTTCTTGATGGTCCACCACCCGGATTCGAGATAATAGTTCTTGTAGGTCATGTAAGGCTCGACCCATCCCCTCCAGGCGCCGAGCTTCTTGTATATGTTAAGCCATATTTCCGTATTCCCTTCCGCCATCTTCTTGCATTCATCGATGAACTTGTCCAGCCCAACGAATTTCTCGATGTCCTTCTTGGACTTTATCTTTAGCTTCTTCTCCACGGCGTTCTCGATAGGAAGGCCACCGCAATCGAAACCTGGCTGCCACCAGGACTGGTATCCCTGCATGGTCTTGAATTTGGACCAGACGTCCTTCATGGTGGTCGTTCTGACATGGCCGACGTGGGGGACGCCGTTGACGTAAGGCGGCCCGTCTAAAAGATAAAACTTCTTCTTTCCGGGCTTGAAATCCACGATCCTGTCCGGGATCTTTTTCTTTATCCAGAATTTGAGTATCTCTTCCTGCAGCTTCATGGGCTCGTAAGGAATCATGATATCCGCTCCTGTCCTACGGTAACAATATTAGTTAATTTGTGGAAACGGGAATTTAAATGGTTACTAAAAATAAATCTTTCTGAAACTGATAACCAGAGGCTTCTTTTACCCGAGGATCCGGCATTCACCCATGTTCTCCATCGTCATAATTGGAATGAAAATATATAAAAGTAAAAACTATGCCGCCATCGGAATTTCAGCTTCCTGTTCGGCATTTTCCATGTACCTAATCATCTGCCAGTTTCTTTTCCTTACACTTGGCTTCACACTCATTCCGGCCCTCTCGGCGGATACGATTATGTCGTAGACGTCCTTCGTTTCGGTGACGCTGCCCCATTCCGAGTTCTTCGCTATCTTCCACGGGGTTATCCCGCTCTCGTATTTCTGCAGGACGTCGGCCACCAGATCATTCGCATACTCCTTTCCAATCCAGTTCCTTCCTTCCTCGCTCATCCGGTCAGTTTCCATGAACCTGGAGATTGCGTAATCGTTAATCATCCTGCTCCCGGAGAACCTCAGCCCGAAATCCGAATCATCCGTGTCGAGCCCGTATTTCTTAAGGATATCCTTCGGTTTCCCGTTTCCTTCCCCGTCAGGTCCCCTGATCCCTGTCCCGTTTATTATCGGCTGCGGGATCGGCCTGGGATCTGCTCCCCTTATCTGTAAAAATGAACTGTCGGCAGGGACTCCCTGCACATCTTCGATTCCTTTGCCGTCCGTGCCGGCGTTTTCTTCCGGTGTCTGGTCCGAACTCCCGTCTATGTATCCCCTTGTTGAACCGTAAACCGCCAGCCCGCCGTTCTCCGCCCTGAAGACGGCCATCTGGTATTCGCCGCTTCCGTCGAAGTCTATCGCTTCGCCCGGCCTGGCGTACTTCCATCTTCCGTTACCGACCTTGATCCCCACTACGTCCGCTCCGCTGCAGTTCCCGATCATGACGGAATTTCCTTCGAACTCCGCTCCGAAGACTATCTCTTCTTCCCTGCCGGCCCATCTGACCCACTTCTTCGGGCCTGAAATGTCGGTCTCGTCATTAGAATCCGCGACAGGCGTTTTCTCTTGTTCAACGGGTTCGTTCAGCACTGGCATCTCCAATTCCATATCCAGTGATGCGCTCATGTAAGGCTTTTTTTCGTTTGGAACCACGATATTTTTGTCCATCTTTGAAAGCATGATTCCTGTCGCAACGACCGCTGCGCCCGTTCCTAAAACCAAAGCAGGTTTGACATATTTCTTAAGATTAAGATTCTTTCTTGCTTTTTCCGGTCCCATATCCGCGCCGGGATGGTATTTCGGGGAGATTCTTTCGGTCATGATCACTTCCGTCCCCTTGTCGTCAGGAACATAATCGCCGGTCCTCACGAGCCCTGATGAAGGTGCTGCCACGACCGGAAGGTCATCGCTGGTTTTTGCCTTCTTTTCCCCCTTTGCCTTCTTGACCCTTTTGAACGAAGGCATGATCACGGGGTTGTCCGGTATCTCGTTGTCCTTCGTCCCGTAAGCGTCCACGGCCTGGCCGTCGACGCAATAAGCATTATCCACATTCATGGCGTTCTCAATCGCCGCCCCGGCATTTTCTTTCAGTTTTCTGAAGTACTTTCCAATATCAGGCAGCCTGATCTTTTTCCTTTCCTTTTTCTTGGTTTCAGTTGATTCCGTTTCTCTTTCTATCTGCTGGATTTCCGTTATCTCAAGGGATTCCACCGGTTCCGGCCATTCGTCACTTTCGAGATCCTCTTTTGTCACATAGTCCGGAAGCCTCATGAGGCTATCCCTTATCGGGATGTCTGAAACGCTGCCGTAAAACTTCAGCTTAAGTTGTCCGTTCTTTTCCTTCTTTTTGAGATACTTTCTTAAGAAATCCCTGACAGGTTTCCTTCCCTTCCCTTCCGCTTCCCTGATCTTTGCCTCTTCTTTGGAATTACTGTATTCGATCCAGTCATCCACTGTGGGATTGACCTCATCAGCTTTGACATCATACTTCCTGCCGAACAGGTCCCTCTGCATGAGGACCTTCTCCCTTTTTGCTTTTGGTGTGCTTACTTTCTTCTTCGGTTTTTCCTTTTTGAGAACAGATACCTTTCCTATGGTAGTCATGGTTCTCCAGTCATTCCCGACCACTTTACTGTTATCCGGCCATGCCCCGAGCAAAACATAATTGATTTTTTCGGCTTCCGTCCTCTCCCCGTTGGTGCTCATCGCCTCCCTGTATTTTTCAGCGACCTCGCCGATGGAATGGTTTTTGATAGCAAAAAGCCACCTGTTCGAGCTGAAATTTTCCCCGTAGAAAGTTTTCATCATTTTCAGGAATTCCGTGGCATCCGCCACGTCCTGTTCATTCCCGTTGTATTCGAAGTTGATCAGAGGAAGATTTACTATAGCTGAAGATTCATCTGACGTGGCCATGTCCGAGCAGTAATCATTAACGATTTCTGGTTCCTCTCCGGTCGTTCTCAGTACCCTGAGCACGTTTCCGGAATCTCCCAGTCTCTGGAAGCTTTTGCCGTTGATAACCCTTTTGGATATCTTTCTCAGAGAAATCATGTCGAGCCCGTTCCCGTTAAGAACGAAAGCGTTATAGTCACCATTACCGGCCCACCCTTCCGTGTGCTGGACGTATACGGTTCTCCTGCTCGGCCTCGTGCCGCCGTTTTTCATGAAAAGTGTGCTTTCCTCGAACCCGCTGCCCGGTTTTCTTCTGAAAAGGCATTCGAACTCGTGTTCCGTGTACGCGTTCATTACGTTTCTCATCTGGGCGGAATCGGGTTCTGCGATATTCTGCTTCCTCATGTATTTTCCGTAGTCGGCCATGAGGTTTTCCCCTATATGCGTCCAGCTGTAACCCCTGAGAAACTGGCCGAGAATGTAGCTACCCATTTCTATGTATCTGTTGCCAAGTGCGGTGGTTTCGAACGCCTTGGGCTCTGTCTTGATATGTGAATTGAACATCTTTTCCCCAATCCCATAATATTTATTTACTATTTAGTGATAAAATATATGATTTAAGTGTATTTAAAGGTTTCGCTGGGTGTTTTTTCGAGGAAAAAACGTTAAAAACCACGAATCCAATTCTAAAGAGGTGATACCATGGAAGTTTTCGACTTCAAGTGCATGGACTGCGGAAAGAATTTCGAGGTCCTCATCGAGGGAAAAAGCCATGAATTCGACTGCCCGGACTGCAAGCAGACTTGGAAGATAGAGCTTGGCAGATGGTTCACGAAATTCTATAAAAAAATCGGATAGGCCCTGAAAAAACGAAGGATTCATAAGACTTAGCCCTCAATTTCTAGTATGGAAAGCGAGATTCCCGACCCGGTGGAAACGATACTGATTCTGGCCAGGAACGGCCATTACAAAGATAATCCTGAAAAGGTCCAGAAAGACATACATTTGGCCCAGTATATGAACAGGAGCAGGTACCGGTTCGGTTCCGGGAATGCCTGGTATTACCCTGACGGGCTGTTCGAAAAGGCGATGGAAATCTGGATATCCCGGCAGGTTTAAAAATCCCGTTTCCAATTTATACAAATAAACGATGACTTATACCGGTCGATTGGGTCATCTTTCATTGATTTATATGAAGCACAAGGTTTCTGTTATAGGCGGGGCGGGGAATGTCGGTTCTTCCGCCGTTCTCGAGATCGCGAGAAGGGACATCGCGGACGTCGTGATGCTCGACCTGGAGGTTGTCAGGGAAAAGACCATGGGCAAGGCCAACGACACCAGCCAGGCAGGCTCCATTCTCGGATACAGCTCAGTGGTAACCGGGACCTCGGATTACGAGGACGTAAAGGATTCGGACGTTGTTATAATAACGGCCGGACTCCCGAGGAAGCCCGGCATGAGCAGGGACGACCTGCTCGAGATCAATGAGAAGATAATAACCGAGATATCCGAAAACATCAGGAAATACGCCCCTGATTCCAAGATAATAATAGTCACGAACCCGATAGACGCGATGAACTACGTGGTCCACAAGGTTACAGGATTCCCAAACGAAAGGGTGATAGGCATGGCGGGGGAGCTGGACACCGCACGATTCCGTGACTTCCTCTCGAAGAAGATAAATGTCTCAAGGAAGGACATAGACGTAACCATACTCGGTACCCATGGCGATCAGATGGTTCCGGTGCTGGAAGCCTCATCCGTCCGCGGCATAGGGATAAGCAATCTTCTCTCCGATGAGGAGATGGAGGAATGCGTCCAAAAGACGGTCAGCGCAGGCGGTGACCTCACGAAGATGATCGGCACCAGCGCATGGATCGCTCCCGGGGTCGCTATTTCGGAGATGGTCGCTTCCATACTCCTAGACCAGAAGCGTGTCTTTTCCGCCTCCGTCCTCATGACCGGAAACGAGGAAGGATACGGCGGTGTGAGGGACGTATGCATAGGGGTTCCTGTGGTTCTTGGCAAGAACGGATTAGAGCGCGTGCTCCCGATAAGGATGAATCCCGGCACCATGGAGAAGTTCAAGGCATCCGTGGCGAAGGAGATCGAGAAAAGGGACAAGCTGAAGGTTTTCAAAGGATAAAAGGTTTTTCATTAATTATTTTTATGTTAAAATACAGCGTGAGAAAAGGATATGTTCCAGACCAAGAACTTCTAAGTGAAGATAGTTTGTCGGGTGAATTGTACGCCCTGAAAGTTTTTTTTTTCAAAATCCAATACTTACTTTCATAACATGGCTGGATGGTAATCCAAAACATAGTTTTGAGAATAATTTCATGCAGAATGTTCATACTCTCAGAAAAATGAAAGGTTACGAGACCGGGACAGTTTAAAATCATGCGACGGCTTCCGGTATCTTCTCTATTACGTCTGTCGCCAGCAATCCCTGTTTCTTCTCGACCGCTGCCAGATCGCCTGCTCTCCCGGTTATGAAGGCGGCGGCGCATGCGGAATCGAAGGGCTTGTTTCCCTGCGCGAGAAGGGAACCGCATATGCCCGTGAGAACGTCGCCCGTCCCTCCGGTGGTCATGTACGGGTTTCCCGTCCTGTTGATCGCGGTCTGTTTGCCATCAGAAATGATGTCTATGACACCCTTCAGAAGGATGGTGGACCTGATCTTCTTGGAGACCTTCTCCACTATCTTTATCCTGGAGGTCATGTCCATTTTCGGCTTCTCTCCCGTCAGATCGTAGAATTCATACGAATGCGGAGTCAGGACAAAATTGTTTCCAAGCTCCTTGTTTTTCAGCGCCTTTATCGCGTCGGCGTCCACCACGCAGGGCTTCTTTATGCTGTCCAGGAGCTTGTTGACGAACTTCGAAGTTTCCTTTTCCGTCCCCAGCCCGGAACCGATGCATACAGCGTCGAACTTCTTGATCATGTCCAGAACGGGTTTAACGTGCTTCGGTGTGAAATACTTTCCATCAATTGGTTCCGTTATAAGATTGGGTGAGAAGGAAGCGACAATGTTCGCCGCCCTTTTCGGGGCGACCACCATAACTATATCGACGCCTGATCGAAGGGAAGCGATCGCGGCGTATGCCGCCAGGGCGGGCGCCCCGCTGTATCTCTGGTTGCCTCCAATAATGAGAAGCTTTCCGAAGTCTCCTTTCTTGCTGTATTTGGACCTGGGCCTGTAGACCTTCTTGAGAATGGAAGAGGAAACCTCGATCATGATAAATTTTTGTTTACGGAATTAAAAAGGATTTAATGTTTTCATAAAAATCATAATCATGGACTTCGGTAATAGTGCAGGATTCAGCGACTTCTCCGCTGAGCTGGAGGATTTTGCCATAAAAAAGACGAGGGATTTCGACCGTCAGTGGAGGATTGGCTCGGGTGGATCGATACTCCATTCGGAAATGAAGGACGGGGTAGCTTATTTTGGTGACTGCAACGGATATTTTCATGCGCTCGACCTTGAAACGGGCGAGGCTCTTTGGAGGTTCAGGGCGAACGACAGGATAATGGGAACCCCTGCGATAGACGGTGAAAGGATTTATTTCGGATCATTCGACGGCAACCTTTACTGCCTTTCTTCGGAAGGGAAGGAAATCTGGAGATTCGAGTCCGGTGGTGGCATATGCAGGCCCGTTCTCTGCTATGAAGGAATGGTCTATTTCGGCTCCAGGGACTGCTGCCTTTACTGCCTTGATGGGGAAACTGGAAAGGAGATGTGGAGGTTCCGCACCGGAGGGGACATAGGATCAGGCGCATGCGTTTCCGGCGGAAGGGTTTATTTCGGTTCTTATGACGGCAATTTTTACTGCCTCTCTGCCGAAGGGAAGGAAATCTGGAGAATAAAGACAGGGGACCATATCCAGCTTTTTGGTTCCCCTCTGATCCACGGAGAAAGGGTTTATTTCGGGTCATTCGACAATTATTTTTATGCCGCCGACGCCATGACAGGCAACGTTTCGTGGAAATTTAAATTCGGGGTTTACGGGAGCGGCGGGAGATACATAGAATACAGAGGCGTGCTTTATTTCCCTAGCAGGGACGGGATACTTTATGCGCTTACACCCGAGGGGAAGGAAATCTGGAGGTTCCGGACGGGGATGGAGATTTTCGATTTTCCCAAAATACGAAAAGGTAAGCTTTTTTTCGGCTGCTGGGATTGCCATTATTACTGCATCGATATCAAGACCCGCGAGCTTTTGTGGAGGTTCGACACATCCTCGCTTTCTCCGGCGTATCTTCCTCCCACCAACGACATTTTCCAGCTGGAGATAAACACACATAAGCCGGATGATGATGTAGAAGAGGAAAAATACTCGGTGAACATATCGAACAACGTGATGGATTCAGGAAGCGAGTACTCCGTCAAGAGCGAATACGTTACGAAAAACGAATACGCCTGAAAGAATATTAATTTTCTTCCTAAATCTGAATATGGATTTCGTTTCCGGTTCCGGTTTCGCGGACTTCTCGACAGAGCTGGAGGATTTCGGCGTGAAAAAGGTTAAGAAATACGACAGGCAGTGGTCTGTCGGCCAGGGCGGGAGCATATGCAGCGACCCGGCGATAGCGGACGGTAAGATATTCTTCGGTTCATGCGACCACAACGTTTATGCGGTCGACGCAAAAACCGGGAATGAGGTCTGGAGGTTCAGGGCCGACGGGATAATAGAGTGCTCTTCCCCGCTCGTCATGGGCGGTATCCTTTACATAGGTTCGCATGCCGGTGATTTTCATGCGATCGATGTCCGGAACGGAAAGGGGATATGGAAATATATCACCGGAGGGGACATAGCCAGTTCCCCCTCCGGGAACGGAAAGTACGTTTACATCGGATCGAGGGACGGCTACTTTTATGCACTGGACGCGAAGACCGGAACGCTCGTCTGGAGGTTCAGGACCGGTGATTCGGTTTCATCCGCTTCCGTCGTCCATGCGAATATGGTCTTCTTCGGTTCTTACGATTCCAACTTTTACTGTCTTGACACGGAAAACGGAAAGGAACTGTGGAGATACAAGACCGGCGGGGAATTGTTCTTGGTCCACAAACCGTTGGTCGATGGAGACAGTGTGTATTTCGGGTGCTTTGACAATTATCTTTATGCCCTGAACATAAGGAACGGCAGCCTGGTCTGGAAATTCAAGACAGGGGAATACGGCAACTCTTCCGGGCCGGCCATACACGGTAACGTTCTATATCATGGCGCAAGGGACGGAGTCCTTTTCGCGATTGACTCGAAGACAGGCAGGGAGATATGGAGGTTCTCCGGGGGAAGGGATTCGATGAGCATCGTTCCTCTTGTCTATGAAAACAGGATATATTTCGGTTCCGGCGATACTAATTTCTACTGCCTCGACATGAACGGGAAGGAGCTCTGGAGGTTCAAGACGGACGGCCACGCATGGTGCAACCCGGTCGAATTCAGCGGTTCCGTGATATTCTGCTCGTGGGACTGCCATGCATACTCACTGGACTGTGTGACAGGGAAACTTAACTGGAAATTCGCGACCTCTAACATGTCCATGAGCTCCCTTCCTCCTCCTTACGACGCTTATGAAGTGGAGGTAAAGAAATTCATCACGAATGATGACAGCAAAGACGACGAGAAGTACGACGTGAATGTTTCGGAAGATATTTCGAATGAAAGCGAATACTCCGTCAAGAGCGAATACGTCTTCAAGAGCGAGTACGCCTGACCGAAGAGTATTTAACATTTTGTTTTTTATTGATAAAATGGCAAGGAATACTTCATCCGTTTACGAGAAAGCGATGAGAAATTACGCCGGGTGCTTTGAAGGCAGAATCAGAAGAGCTTCGAACTATTTCACCAACATAGTTTTTGATAACCAGTTCGATAGTTCTCTTTATTCTGATCCGGCTGTTGATATTGCGAACGCCAAACGGATTTTGCTGGACGCCCTTAGCAGATACACCGAATACACCTCCGGGCTGATCAGGGAAAAGACGAAAATCATGAAGAAAAAGAGCGATAAAAGTATTTCCTTCAGGAATTTTTTTCTGAACATGAAAATAGGAGACATCGAAAACGAAGAAGAGTGCGCATCTGAATTGTTCTCCCGGCTTTTTTCCAAAGCGGCGGAAACGGCATCGAGTTTCAAGGTTAAAATCGACCACCTTTATGACCAGCACCTGATTACTAAAAAATCATACATGTCCACGTCTAATTTGCTGGAAAGCTTGGAAAGTTTTATCGGAACACATTCTCCCCGTTCCGATGGTCCGGTGGATGTTCTGATTCATGAAATGGATAGTGATCAGATGGACAAAGAAATACAAAAAGTAATGCCGAAAAAATGGGGACTTGGCGATAATAAATAGTAAAAGAAACAATTAATTCTTATGACGGTAAAGGATTTCATGCTGAAGCTCGTCAGGGTGACGAAGGAGTCGGAGGACGTCAAGACGTTCCGATTCGAGCCGGACAAACCCGTGGAATTTCATACAGGCCAGTACATCATGCTTTCAGGGGAGATAAACGGGGAGAAGGTCACCAGATGTTATTCCGTATCTTCCTCCCCCTCGCATCAGGATTACGTCGAGATCACCTTCAAGGTCTATCCGGACGGTAAGTTCTCCCCGTTTCTGTGGAATATGAAGGAAGGAGATACCATCCAGGGGAAGGGCCCCATGGGATTTTTCTGCTTCGACAAGTGCGATGTGAAGGATATGGTATTCATCGCCGGCGGGACGGGGATAGCCGCGTTCACCGGCATGGTGAGGTATGCGACGGAAAAGGGGCTGGACGTGAAGATGATGCTGATATATTCCGCCAGGAACCCGGAGGAGATCGTGTTCCGCGACGAGCTTTTCGGGATAGAGAAGAAAAATCCCAAATTCAGGTTTGTGGTGACGATAACCAGGCCGTGGACGTCCAAGACCAAATGGGAAGGGCGGACCGGAAGGATAGATGCGGAGTTCCTGAAGGAAACGATCAGTGATCCGGAGAATAAGACGTTCTATCTCTGCGGCCCCCCGAAGATGGTCGAGTCCACCAAGGAGATGCTGAAGGAGATCGGCGTGAAAGAGGACAAAGTGAAGGCGGAGAGATGGGGTTAAAATAAAAAACTTCCTGCCAGAATAATTCTATGAGCGAGGTTTATGGCGGTTATTTTTCTCCGGTACGTCCGCCTTCATGGATGTTGGCTTTTTTTGGCAGATACTTCGAGATATATAAAGTTATGCCGAAAGGTACAGACGCACAGGATGCTTTCCCTGATACAGAATACAACAGGAAATGGCTTGCTGCGGGGAACTCGGCAGAATTCAACGGTTTCGTTGCCGCTGGTCTTGGATCTTCTGAATCTGAAATGAAAAAGATTCCTGGTTTAATAGGTTACCGTACGAGAAGTGGGGCTGAACTCTGGAAAAAGAGTAAACAGATTCTTGCCACAGATTGACTTACTTTTTCCCGATATCTATCTGAGCCCTTTGCAGCCCGCCGGAATAGTCGACGAATATGCTCTTCAACTCGGTGAACTCCTTGATCGCTTCAGAGCCTGCTTCCCGCTTCCCGTTGCCCGTGTTCTTTATGCCGCCGAAAGGCATGTGCGCTTCCGCTCCTATGGTCGGGGCGTTCACGTAAACTATTCCCGACTCGAGCATCCTCATCGCACGGAAAGCCTTCGTGACGTCGTTCGTGTATATCGACGCTGAGAGTCCGTATTCCGTGGAATTCGCCACTTCTATCGCTTCCTCGAAGTCACTGACTGGCATGATCGAGACGACGGGTCCGAATATCTCCTCCTGCGCGATGGTCATCGTCTTCTTGACATTGGTGAAAACGGTCGGCTCTATGAAATTCCCTTTTCCGTACTTCCCTTCTTCAAGGGCATTCCCGCCAGTCAGGAGCTTCGCGCCTTCTTCCTTTCCGATCTTTATGTATGCGAGGATCTTGTCTTTTTGCTTCCCGTTTATTATCGGTCCTGTAAGTACGCCTTTGTCCAGGCCGTTACCGACCTTTATGTTCCTGACCCTCTGCACGAACTTCTGGGTGAATTTGTCCAGTACAGCCTTTTCAATTATTAGTCTTGAAGTGGCGGTGCATCTCTGGCCCGCTGTCCCGAATCCTCCCCATATGGCCCCGTCGACCGCCAGGTCAAGATCGGCGTCCTTCAGGACTATTTGCGGGTTCTTCCCGCCCATCTCCAGCCCGACCCCGGCAAGCCTGGCGGCTCCCGCGGCGTATATGTCCTTTCCCGTCGATGTTGATCCGGTGAATGAAAGCCCGTCTATCTTAGGGTTGTTCGCTATCTCCTTCCCGACAACACCGCCTGATCCCGTTACCATGTTCAGTACTCCCGGAGGAAGCCCTGCCTCTTCCAGGATCTCGACCAGCCTGGCT
The DNA here is from genome assembly GCA_016932215.1 of Candidatus Aenigmatarchaeota archaeon. Taxonomy (GTDB): domain Archaea; phylum Aenigmatarchaeota; class Aenigmatarchaeia; order QMZP01; family QMZT01; genus JAFGDH01. The sequence goes on from JAFGDH010000031.1 coordinate 29,525, forward strand.
CCGAGCCACGGGGCGTCGGAAGATGGCTTGAAAACTATGCAGTTGCCGGCTACCAGTGCCGGCGGGATTTTCCACGCGGGAATCGCGAAGGGGAAGTTCCACGGGGTGATCATCCCGATTATACCGACGGGTTCCCTTATGGTCATGCAGAACTTGTTACTCAGTTCTGACGGCGTGGTTTCGCCGAAGAGCCGCCTGCCCTCGCCGGCGACGTAAAGGGTTATGTCTATACCTTCCTGTATCTCTCCCCTGGATTCGTCCATGTTCTTGCCGTTCTCCTGCGTGAGCATCTTTGCCAGCTCTTCCTTCCGTTCTTCCATTATCCTGGCAGCCTTGTAGAGAATCTCCCCTCTCTTGGGGGCTGGCGTATTTTTCCATGGAGCAAACGCTTTCTCGGCCGCCGTCACAGCCTTCAGCACGTCCTTCTGCGTGCTCGCCTGAAACCTGCAGAGCATTTCCCCTGTCGCCGGGTTTATGTTGTCGAATGTCTTCCCGGACTCTGATTTAACCCATTTACCGTCAATATAATTCGAATAAGTCTTAGCCATACTACATCACCCCGAAAAATTCACTTATTAAAATTGGTATCCGTGTTTAAAATTGTTATCTGATGCGTTGTCTTCATAACTGTGTCCTGTTTTTTATCTCGTTTTTTATGGATGCGATTTCGTCCACCCTCTCTCTTACGCTTTCAGGGATGTTCGTGAGGTTGTAATAATTGCATATTTTTTCCACCGATGAGATAACCGATTTTATGCTTTGGACGTTTTTCGCATTTTTCCAGAATTGGCCGGATGCGTTGAGATGGCTCAGCATCTCGGTCATCTTGGCAAGCGACAGACTTATGCTGTTGAACACCAGCTCAAGCTGGAAGTTGTCGGCCTTTTTAAGGAAATCCTTCTTCGAGTCTTTGGCCGGGCACATTGTTATACCTATTTCGGCGAGCGTTTCGTTGAAGTTGTTAACGGTATTCCAGAAATGCTCGATCGATCCCCTGCTCCGCCTCCCCTCATGGAGTTCTTCCGCTATCTTTCCCATGTCGGACCTGGAAAGGAACAACGCCGACCTGAGTCTGTTTATCTTCTCGTCGAAAGATATGTTGTATATCTCGTTCAGTATCATCTCCTGCTTGAACGAAACAAGCTTTGATATGACTATCCCGAAAATTATCATGCTGCAAACTATCTCTACAACTGACAGCGTTTTGGACGCGCCTAAAGGGGTTATGTCCCCGAAACCCGTGGAGGTGGCCGTTATGAAACTGAAATATATGGAGTTCATCAAAGGATTCCCCTGTTCGGATTCTTCATTGACGGCAAGCCCGTTTCCCGGGGACACGGCGTCTATCGTGAAATAGACGAAACCGAAAAATATGATAAAAGACAGCCACGTTATCGATATCTTCTTGAAGCTCATGAAATCCATGAACCGTCTTCCTAAAGGAACCGGGACCTTCCCGGATTTTGCCCTTTTCAGGACAATTTGTCCTCTCTGCCTGGCTTTTTCAAGGGAATTAATTATTTTTCCGGTTTTGCTTCTCATGCCGCAACCCCTCACCCTGGTCGGTTTTTAAGATTTGTAACATTCAACGATTTTATATAATGTGCAGAACTCGTTAATATCGGTTCCTGTTGCCTGTTAGAATAATACTTATTTAAAAACAAAAGTATTCATCATATATACACGGGCCGGTAGATCAGTGGTAATTTGAAACATGCACCATGCACCGCACGTTTCTTTCGCTGAAGATCGCCACCTTGGCATGGTGGAGGCCTCGGGTTCAAATCGCACAAGTCAAATCTGAAATGTTGTTTTGACGGGCTTGTCCCGTCTGTGCGTGAGTCTCCCGACCGGTCCATAGATTACGAACGACATCTTGAAACAATATGTATAAGATGTCATGTTCTGACGACTAAAGACGCAGATCGGATCTGCGTCATTTAATTTTTTTTGGAATAAACGCCGGATAAAAAATTCATTCTCTGTTATTCTTTATGAAAAAAGCTTATGTCTGCATTGGCACGACCAGAATGGAAGGAAAAACGTATTCCAATTTCTGGATAATTTACACCCGGCAGGACATGATCTTCACCTCGCTTACGGAGGGCGATGTTCCGCAACTAACGGACCAGGACAAACAGGCATATTTAGGTATTATCAACACAGTCAAAAAATTCCCTTTCGAGTTCAAGATAGATTTTCTCGTGGACGGTTTCGTTTATGAAAGACCTCCCTTCGTTAAGGATGTGGTTACTGGTGAAGGTTCGACGAAATACAGGGACCCGGACATAGACGAGACGATCGAGATAAAAAAATTGCTGTGCGGCGATGATTTCGTCCTACCCGAATAGACCCATTATGGCTTCTATCAGGTCGTTTATCATCCTGTTGAGCATGGCGAAGAAGTCCTCTTCCGCGAACTCGATCTCCTCCGATGCTTTGTAGGGGTTCCCTGCCACGTCCCTGTAGGTGATCTCGAGGACGTACTTCCCTTTTTCGATCGGCGCGGAGATTTCGTACTTCCCTTTTTTGATCTGGTCGTATTCGAATTCCTGGTTGCCTATCTTTACGGTCACGTTCTTCAGTTCCGAATTCTTCACGTTGAGGACAATCTTCCCGGTGCCTTCTGAGTAAAGGACGTCATACGATATCTCCGGCTCGATGAACACGTTGACCACAGCGCTCTGGGTGATGTCGATGTCGCTGGATTTCAGGTTTATCGTTATCTCCTTCACGCCCCCGGACGCGAAGGAAAAGTCCCTGGAAATCGTGTGCTTTTTGTCGACCAGTATGTTTTCGGATGACTGCTGGCCGTCGACCCCGATGGTCATTTTGAGGCTTTTAGGGACGGGTCCGGCGTTGATCACGTCACCGGTAAGTTTTCCGGTCTCTCCCGTCTTGAGATAACCCGGAGCCTTGATGTTTTCCATGTAAATATAAACGTCAGATTTCACGCTGTAGTCCAGAGTTTCTACCTGGCCGTCAGATGAAAAAACGATGACATTCTGGTCCCCCAGCGATTTCGGGGTGAACTGGTACCTCAACTCTTCGCTGCCGATAGAATTCCACCTCCTGTAGTCCTCCGGTGTTATGACCCCTATGGTTCCCTGGTAGTTGTCCGGATAGACGTAAACGATCTGGGTCTGCCCGAACTTTATCATCGAGGAGCGCAGGTTCGCGGAGAACTGGTTCCTGTCGGACCTTGTTTTTGTCGTGTCGACCTCGAGGTCTATCGAGCTGATCGCGAACGATTTTGAGTTAAGGGTCAGAGGGCACGTTAGCAGAAAGTTTCTCGGGAGGGTGTCGCTTATCGAGAACCTCCAGTAAACCGTTTCTTCTTCCCCGGGCCTGAGTATGACCTTCTTGTTCTTCTCCTCGACCGTCGCTATGACGAATTCCCCGGTGCACGGCTCAAGGTCCAGCGTGGCCACCCTGTAGTCCTTTGGAGTGAATTTCAGCATCACAACGCCGTCGTCACCGGCCATCAGATTTTCGCCGGATTTAACAAGCTCGTAATCGTCCTGCTTTTCCCTGGAGGAATAATCCTTTATTTCGAGCGACGTTTCGTCCGTGTCCCATCTTATGTTGTTTATGTTGTATCCGCGGAAGTTGACGGAGTTCTTCACCTTGTTGTCGAGATAGTATCCGAAGCGGATGTGGGTCGCGTCGAGATAGCCTATCTCCATCCAGAGGACATCGACGGGGACCCACTTTCCCAGGTAGACCTCGGCGTAGGCGTGCCTCTCCCATCCGTACTTCCCGTAAGCCCACGCGGAAACGAACCGGGTCGGGTATCCGAGGGACCTTGCGAAAGCCGTGAAAAGAGTCGTGTATTCCGCACACACCCCCCTCTTGACGTCTAGAACAGTTATGGCATCATAATTTTTACTCGAATATGAGAGATCGTACTCCAGCTGATCGTTGACCCATGTCGCCAGCTTCGCTATCTTCTCGAAATCGTCGTTCGCGTCCTTGACTATGAATTCCGCGGTCTCCTTTATCCTGGGGTTTTCGCTCTGTATGTTCTCCGTCGCCTGGGTGTAAACCATCACGTCATCCGGTATGGTGTAAGAGGAGGGTATGGAGGTTATGTAAGTGGCTCGGGAAGTGACCGTTCCGGAAAACGAATAGGAAAAAGAGCTTCCGGGATTTTCCTTTTCAATGTAGCCGAATTCCGTCCCGCTCGCATCCTTTATCCTCTGCATGTCCATCGACACGTCCTGGTGCTCGTCATCCTGCGGGATGGTCAGGTTTATGCCTATCCATGTGGGATTTCCGTCAGCGGTTATCGTACCGTATATTTCCATGTCAACGGTCAGCTCTTTAACGCTGGCCGGGTCTTTCAGTACCATCTCCTCCATGCTGCTTGCCGCGTAAGCATTAGGAATGATAATCAGAAATGCGGCGAATAAAACGAATACTAATCTCATTTTTTACCCCTGCTGACATATATCTCCTCGAAAACCTTTTCCTGGCGTGCGCTCACCTTTCCCTGGTTGTCCAGGTGGATCAGCGGGACGAAGTTGTTCAGTATGTCTTCCTTTTCCCACTTGTCCACAAGATGGCTGAATTCTATCTCCTTGTTTCTGATCCTTCCCAGGATTGTGTTTATCTTGGAATACAGTGTTTTAATCCTTTCGTTTATGTTGTCAGCAGAAATGACTATCTTATCTCTCCTTTCCTTTTCCCTTGTCGTTCTCCTGTCTTCCGCCTTCAGGACCTTCCTGAGCGCGTTAACGAGCTCGGAAATCACGATCCTCCTGGTCGGCTGCCTCCTCGGGGGGATGTTCAGCGGATCTATCTGGAAGTTTCCGCTTTCCTCTTCCAGATCTTTCAGCTCTTCCTGTATCTCCTGTTCCTCCTGGCCCGTTATCTGTTCCTTGAAAGACTGTAGATAGTCGCTCTTCATCTTGAGCAGCATCGCGGCTACTATTATGTATTTTGCAGGAACGCGAAAATCGAGAGTGTCCATGCTCCTCACGTATTCCACAAAATAGTCAGCCAGTTTCGAGATGTCGAGATCCCACGGGTTCATACCGTCCCATGCCACGATCTCGTATATTATCTGCTCCCAGCTGTATTCAGAAGTCAGGAAACCCATTATCTTTTTTTCGTCCATTTTGCTCTGTTTATTATTATTGTTGCAACAATCTTATTAAGGTTGGCGATTTCCAGAAAAAGATCATTTCCTTATCTTTCCCCTTCTCTTGATAACCTTTATCCTCTTTATCTTGGATGGGTCGGAGTCGTCCAGTGACATCACCGTTAAAGTAAAGTTTTTCATCTTGATCTTGCTTCCTTTGCTGGGACGTCCGTCGAACCTCGCAGATACCATCTCCGAGAGCGTGAGGCCGTTCGAACGGAGCGGGACGCCTATCTTCCCCTTGAGCTCCTCCACCAGCGTGTCGCCGTTCACTATAGCCGTCTTCCTGTCGATGAACCTCATCTGGTGCCTCTTGACGTCCGGCTCGTCGTATATCTCCCCCACGATCTCTTCCAGCAGGTCTTCAAGGGTCACGATACCTTTCACCTTCCTGTTCCTGTCGATGACTATTGCCATATGCGTTCCCGATTCCCTGAAATCGTCCATGAGAAGGTCTATGTTCTTTTTCTCGTACACGAATAACACCCTTGAAACTATCCCCTCTATCCTCATGTCGAAGTTCTTCCTCTTGATGTATTTGAGTATCTGCCTGATGTTGAGCATTCCGATGACGTTGTCGAAGCTCTTCTTGTACACGGGGATGCGGGAATACTTGACCTCGAGCATCTTGCCGATCGCGTCCCCGAGCGTCATGTCTGACGGAAGGGCGACTACTCGTTTTCGGGGGGTCATGACCTCTCCTACCGTTGTGTCCCCGAACTCGAATATGTTGTGGATCATCTCCTCCTCGTCCCTCTCGATCACGCCGGCCTTCGCCCCCAGGGAAAGCGCGGCGTGGAGCTCCTCCTCCGTCATCGAGTCCTTGTTCTTTCCTACCCCGAGTGTGCGGAGAACGAGATTGCTTATCAGTTCTATCAAAACGATCACTGGGTAAATGACGATGCTGAGGTAAAGGACAGGCCTCGCCACCCGGAGGGACATCTTCTCTGCGTTCCGGTGGAAGTACGTCTTCGGGGTGATCTCGCCGAAAATCAGTATGATGAAAGTAAGAATGCCGGTCGCTATCCCTATCCCGTTGGAGCCGAAAATATCCGTGAAAAGGATCGTGGCGATGGATGCTGCGAGTATGTTCACCAGGTTGTTCCCGATCAGTATGGTCACCAGAAGCCTGTGCGGGTCGGACTTCAGCCTGAGAAGCGCTTTCGCCCTTCTCCCCTTTCTTTTGGATATCTTCTTGACCTTTATGTCGCTCAGCGAGAACAGCGCTATTTCAGCCCCTGAAAAGAAGGCGGACAGCGCTATCAGCAAAACGAGCACGAGCACGAGCCATATCATCCTTGGACACCTTAAGAATAATTGGATTACTCTTTTAAAAAACAGAGGATTATTATTCTCATGGGAAACGAAATGCGGCTGGTTTACACCGCGATGACCAAGAAGTTGGCATTTTTTAAGACGCATATCAGCCGTTTCGTTCTCGAGCAGGGGAAGGTCCCTCTCAACCCGTTCATGCTGTTCGACTACTTCCTCCTTGACACCGTTGACCGGAGGAAATTCTACGAGGCCAACGCCAGCATGATAAAACGATCAGACGAGGTCTGGGTGTTCGGGCCGGTCAGCGACGGCGTGGCCGAGGAAATCTCCCTCGCGAAGAAAGAGGGAAAACCGGTCAGGTTCTTTGAAGTGACTGATTCGAAAGAAATAAGGGAAATCGATGAAAAAAACGTCAGGTACGAGGAAGACACGGATAAAATTTAAATATTTTATAACTATTTTTTACAACATAAAAGTGATTATATTTCACGTGATAAAATGAAGCATTTCGATCACAGAAATAACGGGACTATACCGGTTTTCCCATATTACCTAATGGAGGAATCAAAAAATATGAGAACAGTGAATTCGCTTCACCCCGGGGACGGCCAGCTAGGGATCTTAACTAATATTCTGGGAAAGGTGTCTTACAATGGTATGAATTTTATTAATTTTTACCAGCCGGATCCCATATTTGTCGGTTTCATGATGTCGATGTACGCGAACAGGTATGGGCTTCTTAAGCACTATCCTCAGGGGGAGCTTGCCGTCGACGTCAGCAGCCGCGTTAAATCTGATCTGTATGTAGCAGTACATACCGAATTCGGGGAAAAGGTGCTTAAAGACCGTTTCAATCCGGTTCTTCCTTTATGGGACTACAATTACGTTGTGGAAAAGGTGGGCTCTGTATCCAGGATGTTCCCCTTTCCCGGTGTGATTGTTTGTTCCGAAAACGATGACATCGCAGGTATTTTTAACGACTTTGTCGATGATCTTGTGGCACCGAATCAGCAAGACGAAATTAGAATAGAACTGGACATGTTTTTATAAGGGCGTTCTCCTAATTCTAACCAGTGAAATCTATGGTAACCAAGGAAGACATCCTGAAGGTTCTTAAGCAGATAACCGATCCGGAGATCGGGATCAACATAGTGGACATGGGCTTCATATACGACTTGAAGATCACCGAGAAGGCAATCACCGTTAAAATGACCCTGACCACTCCGGGATGCCCGATGCACTCGATGTTCACTGCTGAGGTGGAGGGGATCCTGAAGAAAATGTTCGGAAAGAAAGTGATAGTGGAACTGGTTTTCGATCCTCCGTGGACCCCGGAAAAGATGAGCGCGGAAGCGAGGAAGAAGCTGGGTTTCGGATAAAAAACACCCCCGGCGCCCGGGTTTGACTTACCTGTTTTCTGGTAACGGGAAGCTTTTTAAATGCCGGTATGTAATAATATTACGAAGTATTACTTCATATTACTTTTATTCGAACAGGTGGGTGCATGGAAAACGGGTTCAACGACCTTGAGAATCTGAATGTCGAGGGAAAGAAGGTTCTGCTGAGGGTAGGGATGGACGTCTCGGTCGACAAGGACGGGAACATACTGGACGACTCCAGGATAGTTTCATGCATACCGACGCTCCAGCACCTGATCGACAGGAAGGCCAAGCTGATCCTGATGATGCACATAGGGAGGCCCGGGGGACAGGTCGTGGAAAACCTGAAGACCGACAGGGTGGCTGAACGCCTTTCGAGATTCATGTTCAGGAAGATCGACAAGATGGACGGCCTGACGGGCGATACAGTGAGGGAAAGGATAGAAAGGATGGAACCAGGGGAAATGGTGTTTCTCGATAATCTCAGGTTTGATCCCGGGGAGGAAAGTAACGACGACAATTTCACCGAAGCGATGGCATCTCTTGGAGACGCATACGTGAACGAGTGCTTCTCAGTGTCCCACAGGAACCATTCCTCCATGGTGGGTCTTCCCGCCCGTCTGCCGAGCGCCGCCGGGTTCTGCCTCCGCAAGGAGGTGGAGGAGATAGGACGGGTGGTCGAGAACCCGGAGAGGCCTTTCGTGGCCGTTCTGGGCGGCGTCAAGGCTGACAAGCTGAACGCCCTGAAGACGCTCTGCAAAAAGGCCGACAAGATACTTATCGGAGGGGGACTATCCTTCGCTTTCCTGAGACTGATGGGTATAGGCACCGGTAAATCGAAGATAGACTCCAAGTGGCTGGATGCCGGGGCGGAGGAATTCATGAAAAGCACGCTCTCGAACGAGAAAATAGTCCTTCCGTCAGATTTCGTGGTTGCTGACGAATTCGATGCTGAATCGGGCAGGGTGGTCGGACGGGATTCGATTCCCGAGGATGGTTTCGCCCTTGACATAGGGCCTGAAACGGTCAGCAGGTTCAAGGATATCCTAGGGACCGCGAAGACCATAGTATGGGCAGGGCCCATGGGCGTTTTCGAGAGAAAGGGGTTCGAGAACGGGACAAGGGAACTGGCCGGGTTCATGGCAAACTCCGGTGCGGTGAGCATCGTCGGCGGAGGTGAATCGGCTTCGGCTGCTGAGAAGTTCAATCTGGCCGACCGTTTCACCCATGTTTCGACCGGCGGGGGGGCTTTCCTGGACTTCCTCGCGAACGGTTCGCTCCCGGCCATAGACGCGCTGAGGGAGTCGGCTCTGAAATTCGGGAAGGTGATTTAATGATAAGGGTAGGAATCAACGGCTACGGGACCGTTGGGAAAAGGGTCGCCGATGCAGTATCCGCGCAGAAGGACATGGAGGTCGCTGGTGTCGTCAAGACGCGCCCGACCTTCGAGGCCGTGATGGCGGTCAATAATAAATTCCCGCTTTTCTCGAACAATAAGGAGAACCTTCAGGTGTTCGCCGACGCCGGTCTGAAGGTGGAGGGAACGATTCACGATCTGATACAGGACTGCGACATAGTCGTGGACTGCACCCCGAACAAGACAGGAGCGGATAACAAGGAGAGGATATATGTTCCAAACAAGATCAAGGCCATTTTTCAGGGCGGTGAGAAGCACCATTTGACAGGGACGTCCTTCAGCGCCCTTGCGAACTACAACGAAGCGTTAGGGAAGGATTACGTTCGCGTGGTTTCCTGCAACACCACGGGTCTCGCGCGCACGCTCAGCACGATAAACAGAGGCGTGGGAATACGAAACGTGCGTGCGGTCATGATACGAAGGGGACCGGATCCGTGGGACGACAAGAACGGACCTGTGAACTCGATAGTTCCTGATCCTCCCACCATCCCGTCGCACCACGGGCCTGACGTCCAGACCGTGCTGAAGGGGATTGACATAGTCACGACTGCTGTGAAGGTGCCGACCACGATCATGCATCTCCATGCGGTCAATGTGAATCTTTCGAAGGAATCCTCGTCCGAAGAGATTTCCGGCCTTCTCGCGAAGGCCCCGAGAATACTCATGGTCTCTGGCATCGACGGAGTAACATCCACGGCCAGGGTAATGGAATACGCGAGGGACATAGGAAGGAAGAGGAGCGACCTTAACGAGATAGCTGTCTGGAAGGAGAGCGTCAACGTGATCAACGGCAACGAACTTTTCTACTTCCAGGCGATACACCAGGAAAGCGATATAGTCCCGGAGAACGTGGACTGCATCCGGGCAATGATGGGCGTCACCCCGGATGCGATGAAGAGCATAAGGATGACCGACGAAGCTCTTGGACTCAAGAAATGGTGGTAAATAAGGGAATGAAGCATGCCTTGCATGCTTCATGCGAAACCATAGGAAAGAAGCAGTTATAAACTGTTCACGTGCGAAGCGGAGGAAAAAGCTGCGGGGGAATCGGTTTTGCCGTTTCATCCGTTTCGGTTCAACAGGATGCTTATCCCTGAACCTCCTGAAAGGATTCTCCCGGCGGGGTTTCCAAATCCGCTTCGCGTCTCAGTAGTCTTTCCTGTTCCCGATAATCGACAGGAAAAGCGAGTCCCTCATTTCCTCGTATCTTTCCGGGGTTCCGCCCTTCTCCATCCGTTCACGGAGCTTCTTGAAACCGGGCCTGAACTTCTTGTACGCGAATATTGCCGACGCCAGCGACGCCTTCTCGTGGGAATTCAGCCTGACTTTATCTTCCGTGAAATCCTTTATCATTATCCTCTTCTTCTTGTTGGTCATGTTCCTGGAAGGAAGGACAAGCTTGGCGGATATGGACGATGCGATCTTCTTCACGCCGGACGGTGGCTTGGCCCTGTCGGTCGCTATCACCGCGACGTTGCCCTTTTCTGTTATTATTTTCAGGATATCGGAACCGTGGCCGGAATACATCGTTGAGAGCGACACCATGTTGCCGTCGAGATCAAGAAGGGCCAGCGACGTGTGGAGGCCGACATCGATGCCCCCGATAAGAAGTCGTCTTTCCGTCATTCAATTAAAAATTGGATGTAAAAAATAAATTACTGCTCTTCCGGCGGGGTCTCTTCGCTTTCAGTTGTCCCTTCCTCCGGTCCCTTTTTTTCCAGCTCTTTTTTCTGATCATCCAGCAACTCTTCCGGAGTCTTGTCCGCGTCGCTTTTCCTGATCTTTTTCTTTATCTTTTTCCCGACCTTCCTGACCTTCGAAATAAGAGACTTGTCCTCGGTCACCACGGGAGCCGGCTCCACTGGTTCCGGTTTGGGTGATAATTCCCTTATCGCTTTTCCCGCGAAATACTTCACCGAGTCCTTCATGGGCGTGGATTCCAGCTCCTCGGGCGTGAACCATTTCACCTCCCTGTTCCCCTTCGGGTTCGGGGTTTTCGGGTCGTCCTCTATCTCCGCGAAATATATGAACGCTATGTGCTGGTGGTTCTCTTCGACGTCATGCACTTCGACATGATCGGCGGGCGGTAGGACGTGGGCGGACTGAAACTTCCTTTTCTGCCCCCTGAGGGCTATCTTGTATCCGGTCTCCTCCCTGACCTCCCTGACAGCTGCCTGTGTCGGGAGCTCGTCCATTTCTATGTGACCCCCGGGCGGCAGCCAGTGTCCCGTCTTGCCTTTGATCAGGAGAACCTTCCCGTCCTTTACCGGATACACCCTCGAAATAAAATGCCTGGTTGTTTCGGCCATGAATATAATTTGTCGGAAGACTATAATTAAAATTTCCCGTTTAATTCATTGATCTTTTTTCATTTTTCAGTAATTGGGTGAAAATATCCTCGTTCACCATGTTCGAAGCGACGTACCTTTCCGCGTCGTGCCCGGTCAGCCTTAATGCGTGCGCTATCGCCTTCTCTACATGTATTGCAGGTATTGCGCTGAGCCTCTTGGCGTTGCTGCCGATCCTGTATCCGGTTATCCTGGTCTGCTTCACCGTCTCGAAGAAGGAACGGCCGTGCTCCCCGAAAATTTCAGTGAAAGTCTCCAGAAAAAGGTCTTCATAACACCCGAATGATCTGGTGAACTTGGAAGGCGTGGAAGAATTGTGTATTATCTCGGGGGATTGTGAATTCTCTGCCTGTGCCAGAATGCCGTATGCTGCATGATTATGGAGAAATCCAATGGTCTGGTTCATTGCCCTCACCTTATAATGCGATCCCATCAAACCACATCCATCGAACAGCGGGGCTATCTCTATCTCAGCCACTTTTACATGATCAAATCCGTTGCTGTAAGGCATGTTAACCACGAAGATAGGATAATTGGAAGAAAATGATATAAATCTATTTCAGTTTTCGCTGCCTTCTTCAAAAGCGATTTCTGTCGATATCAGAGGTTTCGTTCTGTTGCTTGCCCTGTATTTTGCGACATCCCCTCCGCCGGAAATCACAACCGCTTCGAGAAGTTTCTCGAATTGCAGTGCCCATGTTGTCGGTTTTTCCTTTACCCCGACTCCGAATTCGAAACCGACATCAGCGGCCTTTTCCATCAGCTCAATGACATCCTCTTCGCAATAATCGAAAACCTGTTTGAGCCCTTTGCAGATAATACCCGGCCTTTTTTCCCCTTCCGGCGATCTTAAGCCAAAAAGGCCGTATTTTGCAAGCACATCTGTCATTACATTAAGCGCAGTTATCTTGTATTCCCCGAGGGATGATGCCCTTTCAATCAATGGCATTACTCTTTCTTTTATGTATATTTCAGGATCAAACTTTCCTTCGTTGTATTTCATACAATCTACTTGTGTTATTTTTCGGTGATAAAACATAAAAAAACATATAAAAACCGGCCCGCGTAACCTTTAAATACCCATACGTTACATACTAGTTCTTATGGCGAAGTCGGTTATACTTGATTTCGACGGAGTCCTTGTGGATTCGTTCGCTTCCGTCTACAAAATCTACAAGGTGATAGGAAAGAAACTCAAGGTGAGTATCCCTCCCTCCAAGAAGGCTCTTGGGGATTCTTTCGCGGGGGATTACCGGGAACTTTTCATGAAGATCGGCATCCGCACACGCAAACAGGCGGAAAGGGCCGTGGATATTTTCAGGAAGTACAGCAGTAAATACCCCGGGATGAAGAGGCTTTTCCCGGGAGTCAGGACGCTTCTTAAGACGCTCAGGAGAATGGGCTACAGGATAGGAATCGTTTCTAATAATTATCAGGATCACATAGAAAGGACGCTCAAAGAGATAGGCATACGCAAACACATAGACGTGGTGGTAGGGGTGAACGGGCTGAAGAGAATGAAACCCGATCCTGCGCAGATATTCAGGTGCATGAAAAAGCTGGGATCCACGCCGGAAGAGACGGTTTACGTCGGCGACATGGAGGTCGACGTCCTAGCGGCGAAGGCCGCCGGGGTCAGGATGGTCGCAGCCACATACGGGGTCCATTCTGAAGAAAGGCTTTCCAGGTTCAACCCGGATTTCATGGTAGGCAGCCCGAGAGAGATACTGAACGTGGTTAACTGATTTCATAACGTGTAGTCTTTTCCTAGGATTTTTTTCGCGATTATCTCGTGATCGCCCCTTAGAAACCCCTTCAGCCTGTAATTTATCCTGCAAGAAAGGTAATTCCCCAGATCTGCCTTCTGGCCGGGATCCTTCATCGTCAGGTATTCCCAGCCGAGCGAGAAAATGTTGTCTCTGACGGGCATTGTTAGTAGTGGATAATAAGATTTTTATTGTGAGTATGTAACTAAAGTTCCCTCCATTTCCTGCTTCCTATGACGTCTTCCGGCTTCCTGGGATTTTTTCCGTTCGTGTCGGTCAGGAGACCGTCTTCCGTGATTAAAAATTTATACCATTGCGAGAAACAAACTTCAATATGACTGCTCCTGATCTGCCCAGTGTTGTAATGATGCTGGAATGCTTTGTATCCGAAAAGCTCTCTGCCCATAGCGTATTTATATGGGTAATTTTTTTAAGCCTTGGCGTTTCCAGCATGCAAGGGCTGGAACATGTCCTGAATAAAATACTTTTTTCCAACTTTCATTATGGGTAAACCGATGGAAGATCCGGAAAAATTTGACAGCTACCAATACAGGGATACCGTTTTTGTGACAGGTAATCTTAACCTTTACCTGAATGATCTGGAATATTATTTCAGGAACAGCGCACAAGAGTTGGAAGATAGCGAAAGACATTGTTTAAAACATCTTCGTCATCTCAGAAGGGATATAGAAATGCAAAAGAAAGGATATGGGTTTTTTCCTGGTATTAAGGATAATTACGGGTGCCCCTTCCCCATAGATGAGAATAATTATAATGACGGGTTTGAATGGCTTGAAAAAATGCTCCGGTTCAGAAAAAACCAGTACAGATCACAAAGGATAAATCAGGGAAAAATACTGAGAGTTACTGAAGACGGTGATCAAATAAATTCCCTGGAAGTCACTAATTTCGGTCACAGGAATCTGATCGTCAGGATGGCTTTTGATCCTGAATATTCCGGTGGCAGCATAAGGATGAGGGTTTTTGAGAATACCGGGAATTACGGCTATATGTGCGGATCCGAATCCTTTGCAGAGCATGCTTCCTTTTTGGATGGCTTGAACGGAATCGTTGAGACTGAGAAAATTGAAGGAACATGCTTAATTCCCGGTTTGAGTGATTATCTGGCAAACAACAGGATCAGGAGGAGCAGGCTGAGGCTGAAAAGACCTGCTTTCGAAACTATAGATATCGGTGATAGTATTGCGTATTCAATCCATTTCCAGGATGCCCATTCGGAAATGGTTAAGATATGCGGCGATGCATCCCGGAAACCGGTCTGGCTGAAATACGACAGCAAGACATGGTCACCCGGGCAGGGGGAGGTTATGATCAGGGATCTGCTGGGGGTTTTAGGTGTTGGGATAGACACCGGCATAGGTTACAGGGATTGCTATTCGTGGGTTTGGGTTTCACCGAAAAATGAGGAATCAATACCAGAAATGGTTGAAAAAAACGTGTTCCGGAAATGCATCAGAAAGGATGGCCTCCCGGTTCTTGCGGCAATTTTTGAAAGAACAAATGAGCTCAGAGACTTATATGGTAAGAATTTTTATCCCAGATTCACTGTGAGGGAGGCCTCAAAAAGGAGCGGGGTGCCAATGAACCACACAAAGAGGCTTATGGATGATTTAACGGGAGTTTTGGCATTCGCGATTGATCACAGGCAGCACAAATGGTTTATACCCAGGACAATGCTGGGATTATCTGAAGAAATTCTGGAAAGATACTATTATTAGACCAGCTTCTTCCCTTCCGCCTTCATGGCGTCAGAGAACTGTTTCACCCTGGATTTCATGTCCTTCAGGTGCTCGAAGGCCGTTCCCACGTGGACCCCGTTGGCGCCTGCCTTGACCAGGCCGGCAGCTTGTTGCGGCGTGCGGACGCCGCCAGCGTAGTGGTAAAGGGTTTCAGGGGAAATCGCCTTCCTCACGGCCGCTATGAACGAGGGATCGGGCGGAGAAGGA
Source organism: Candidatus Aenigmatarchaeota archaeon (assembly GCA_016932215.1). GTDB lineage: Archaea > Aenigmatarchaeota > Aenigmatarchaeia > QMZP01 > QMZT01 > JAFGDH01. The sequence continues at coordinate 44,820 of JAFGDH010000031.1, forward strand.
GCTCCAGAACCGGAATCGGTGATTATTATCCTCATCCCGAGCATCTCCGAGGCCAGCGCGTACTGCGCGGCTATGTACGGCTTGTTCCTGGGCAGGAGATTGGCGTCGCCTATGTATCCGACGGCCTGCCCGGGCTCGACCACCAGATATGCTGTCGGGATGGCTTCGATTCCCATCTTCCTGACTATTACCGAACCCAGAACCTGAGCCTGGGAAATCCAGTACGGGTTCCTCGAGTTCATCATGCTCATGAAGTAGATCGCGTCCGCGTGCTTCGAGGTCGTGCCTATGTTCCCCGGGAACAGCAGGACAGGAAGCGAGCAGCTCTCCTTTATCCTCATTATCGTCTGGTCGAGTATGTCCCCCTGCGCCGAAGCGGAACCGCCGACGAGAATTATGTCGGATCCCCCCTCCTGCGCCTCCCTGGCCATCTTGCCAGCCTCTTCAGGCGTCTGGTCGGGAGGGTCTATGAGGGACATGAGATAGCATCCCTGTTCGTTCCTTTTCTCGATGAGATACTTCTCAACCTTTCCGATTTTCATAACTTTAGTATGTTGGCCGGATTTATATAAATTGTTCACCGTCGTTGGTCGTTTTTGGGGTCGGGTAAATTTATCGATTGTCTAACTGCAGAGACGACTTACACCGGCCTGTTCAAGTCTTCATTGGAAATTTAACAATTTATATCCTCCGGAACAAATGAAATTATATGATACTGATAACGGGTGCTACGGGTTTCCTCGGGGGTCACATCGTCAAGAATATAGCCGAAAAAAGGAACGACATTCGAATTCTGGCGGTGGATTACGAGAATGCGAAGATGATGTATCCCAATTTCGAGGTCGTGAGGGGGGACATAGTAACGAAGGATGGGCTGGAGGAGGCCTGCAAAGACGTGGACACGGTGGTTCATCTCGCAGGCATGGTTTCCTATTCAGCCAGCAAGAAGCTTATCAGCATGATAAACTACGAGGGAACGAAGAACCTGCTCGAGGCATGCGTGAGAGCAGGCAGGTTCATATTCTCTTCCTCAGTGTCCGTTTACGGCGAAATAAAGCCGGGTGACATCGCTGACGAGGAGTACCAGAGGAATCCCATGAACCCGTACGGCCTTTCGAAGCTGGAGGCCGAGGAGGAGATAATCAATTCAGGCATACCATACGTCATTTTTCGCATAGCCCCTGTATATGGCAGGGGTTCTCCCCAGTGGATGAAAAACCTAGGAATGCTGGAAAAAGGCTTTCCCATACCGAAGACGGAGAACATGACCCACATAGTCCACGTTTCCAACCTTGCTCACGCATTCGGGCAGTCTCTTCGGGGGGATACCGGCATATTCAACATAGCCGATCCAAAACCGGTAAAATTCGTAGACCTTGCCGAAAGCCTGGTCACGCTGCTCGGGAAGAAGCCAAGGAGGCTTCCCGTATGGATGGTCAAAGCCTTCGCGTTCGCCCTCAGAAAGGAAAAGTACATTGACGTTCTCACGATGAACAGGAACTACGACATAACCAGGGCGATGAAGAAGCTCGACTACATGCCCGATGACAATATGTCCCAGTGGCTGAAGGAAATGGTGGAGTGGTACAGAACGAGATAGAAATAACGAAAGCATTCGAAAATAAAAGAAAAAGAAAAAAAGAATAAAGAATGGCGTTTTATCCGCCAATCTTGAACATTTTCGTTCCACATTCTGGACATACACCCTTTGTTGCCTTCTTTCCGTTCTTGAGTGTCACGCCCTGCGGATCCTTCATTTCTCTTTTTGCACGGCATTTAACACAATATGCTTCTGTCATTTTTGGTCCCTCCTTTGGAGATTTTTGCTTATTTTATGCTTTTTTGGTTTATAAATGTCTTTTTCGTGAAAAAACGGGAAATATCGACGTTATACTGACTGAGGGGGGGTATAAACGATAGGTTTTTAAGTTATTCATCCAATAGAAATAGAGAAGCTAATGCTCTGTTTTTAATTGCGGCATCAGGCTATGTTTTGAGTGGTGAATCGTGTGGCAGGAGAATCTCGTGAATACGGTCACTGGCCGGGGATAGTGCAGATGAGAACCGGAATCCCTAGCTGGAAGTGCTCGAGGTGCAACTTCGTTTTCAAGGGTGATGATGCCCCTAAAACGTGTCCGCTTTGTCACAAGGACGCGGAGTTCGAGATGATAAAGGACTACAGGGACTTCTCTGACATAGACATGGACTAAAAGGGAATGACAGCTTGAACCAATTAATGTTAGCTGTCTCGTACTTTTGGTTCGAATAACAAACTTTCTGAGGTTTATACAGAAATTCAAATCTTATTATAGGATGAAAATTAATTAATTGTATCGGGGTCCGTCTTAGTGGCTGTGCGGGGTGTCCTTCTGAGCAAAAAAATCGGGAAACGGGAAAACATCGTGGAGAAAATCGACAAGAATTCCATACTTGACGGTATGTCAGAACTGGTCGCTTTGCAGGATACCAATCACACTATTTTTTGGGTGAACAAAGCCGCTGCAGATTCACTCAAATCGAAGCGAAAGGATTTGATAGGCAAACATTGTTACGAGTTATTGGCACGGAAGAAAGCACCGTGTGATAACTGCCCGATTGAAATATCTAAAAAGACACGGAAACCCCATAAATCCGAGATTAAAACATATGACGGGAGGATGTGGTCGATTTCCTCATATCCCATCAAGGATTCGAACGGAAGATTGATCGGTTTTACTGAGGTCAGTTATGACATAACCGAGAAAAAAACTATGGGAAATGAATTAAAAGAGAGCGAGATAAAATTCAGGCGGGTATTCGAGAATCTCCCTTTCATATCCTTCATTCTTGACACCAAAGGAAATCTCATCAGCGGAAACAAATACGCTGAGAATCTCATCGGACTCAAAACCAGGGATTTCAGCGGGAAACCCTTCTCTTCTTTCGGGCTGCTCGATAAGAAGGGGCTGTTGAAGGCATTCTTTGAGTTCAGGAAGAACCTGAAGGGAAAAATTACAGACAAAACTGTTTATGATATCAAAACAAAAGACGGGAGAAAACTGACGGTTGAGCTCATGGGAATACCGATCAACGAGGATGGTAAGGTTGTTAGTGTTCTTGATGTGGGAAGTGACATCACGGAAAGCAGAAAAACACATGATAAAATTATCGAGAGTGAGAAAAAATATAAGTTCCTCGTTGACAGCACGATGGAGCTTATTGTCATAATCAGCAGGACCGGAAAAATACTTTTCGCCAACAAGGCCATGCTGGACAGCTTCGGCTACAAAGAGGAAGAGGTTGTCGGGAAGTCCATGATCAGGTTCATGACGAGGGAATCCATCAAGGACGCGCTTTACCTCATTGCCCAGGAATTCATGGGAAAGAAACAGAAGGAATCAGAGCTTCACCTGAAGGCGAAGAACGGGGAGATAAGGACGGTTCTGTTCGCGGAGGGATCGACTCCCGTTTACGAGAACGGGAAGATGACAGGGCTGCTGGTGAACGGGAGGGACGTCACTGAAATAAAGAAGGCCGAGCAGGAGCTCAGGGATTCCGAGGAAAGGTTCAGGATGATATTCGAAAACGCGAACGATGCCATCATACTTCTCGACAGGAAGGGGAATGTAATAGAGGCGAACTCAAGAATATATGACGTCCTTGGTTACAGGGCGAAAGACATCATGGGCAAGAGTTTCGCCCATTCCGGGGTCATAAGAATCCAGGACCTTCCCAGGATTATGAAGGTTTTTGCCAACAGCACCAAAAAAGGCGTTCTGGAAGGAGGAGGTGAAACAAACACGATGCAGTTCCAGCTGAAGCACGGGAAAGGGAATAAAGTGTTCGTCGAGGTTAGCACCACATTCATAAAAAAGGAAGGGAAGACAGAATCCATACTCACCATGATGAGGGACGTCACCGACCGGGTGGAATGGGAGAAACGTCTGAAGGAGAGCGAGGAAAAATACAGGAAGCAGTTCGAGGAGGCGCTCGACGCGATCTTCGTGGCGGACGCGGATACGGGAATCATCACCGACTGCAACAAGGCGGCCGAGAAGCTGACCGGCAGGAAGAAATCCGAGATAATCGGCAAGCACCAGAGGATCCTCCACCCGCCTTCCAAAAAGAAGGACAAATTCACCAAGGAATTCAGGGAGCATCTAAGCGAAAAGAAGGGGGGCATAATCGAGAGCAGGGTAATCACGGGGGACGGGAAGCTCAGGGACGTCTCCATAAAGGCCAACATCATAGAGATGGGAGGGAAGAAATTTCTCCAGGGGATTTTCAGGGACATAACCGAGCGAAAGAAGTCCGAGGAAATGATCAGGAAAAATGAGGAAAGGTTCCACATGCTTTTCAAGAGGATGCCGGACTCCTCCATAGTGCTGGACAGGAAGGGGAAGTTCCTGGAGGCCAGCGAAGAAGCGGAAAGAATGAGCGGTTACAAGGTTTCGGAAGTCGTCGGCAGGAACCTGTTCGAAATGCCGATACTCGACATCAAGACGAAGGCGATCGTCGCGAAGAAAATTATATCGGTTTTCACCGAGGGGAAGGTTTCCGATTTCGAGATTGTCATAAACTCGAAGAGGGGGAAGAAAATCCCCATCGAGATCAGCGCGCGCATGATAGAATACATGGACGGTAAAGCTGTGCTTGTCATCATGAGGGATATATCCGACCGGATAAAGAGGGACAAGGAACTGAGGGAATCGGAAGAGAGGTTCAGGAACATATTCGAGAGCTCGAACGACGCGATTTTCGTCCATGACCTCAGGACCGGGGAGATATTCGACGTTAACCAGAAGGCATGCGAGCTCTTCGGTTACACCAAGGATAAGCTGAAAAAGATGAACGTGGGGGATATAAGCTCCGGCAGGGATCCTTACACCCAGAGGAACGCAGTAAAGAAGATAAGAACCGTTTCCGAGGAGGGACCGGTCGTGTTCGAATGGGTTTCAAGGGACAGCCGCGGAAGGGTCTTCGGCACCGAGATTAACCTGAAGATAGTCGTGCTTTCCGGGAAGCGCAGGATACTCGCGATCATCAGGGACATTGAAAACAGGAAAAGATGGGAAAAACAGCTCATGCAGTCCAAGAAGGAACTGGAAGAGAAGGTGGAAGAGCTGGAGAAGTTCAGCAAGATCAGCGTGGGAAGGGAGCTGCAGATGGTGAAGCTCAAGGAAAGGATAAATGAGTTGGAGAAAAAGTTAAAAACAAAACCGGCCAATGATGTATAAACGTTCTATAACAATTATTTAAGCGGGTTTCGGTTAAATCTATATGTTAGGGGGGGTGTTTTGCGTGAAAAAAACAGTTTTAATGTTTTCTTTGTTCGCATTGATTATTATTTCAGGGTGTACGACAACCGAAATACAGGAAGGCGCCGTTTCGGACACGGGTGAATCGGGGCAGACCTTCAGGATTCTCCATATAATGAGTTACCATTCGCCTTGGAAGTGGACCGACGACCAGCTGTCCGGTTTCAAGGATGGTCTGGGCGACCTGGACGCGGAGTATGAGATATACCAGATGGATACCAAGCGAAGGAGCTCTGAAGAGTGGAAAATACAGGCGGGGGAGGAGGCAATGGAACTGATCGGGAGCTGGAAGCCCGACCTTATTTACACGAATGACGACAACGCGCAGATATACGTAATGAAGTATTACGTCAACTCGTCCATACCCCACGTGTTCAGCGCCGTCAATTCTGACCCTGGCGTGTACGGGTACAGCGGCAGCACGAACGTCGCGGGAGTGATGGAGCAGGAGCATTTCGTCGAGACGGTCAACCTGCTGAAGGAAATCGTCCCCGGCGTGAAGAAGATAGGCGTCGTGATTGACGAGGGCGCTACGTGGCCCGCGGTAGTGGACAGGATGAAGGAAAAATCTGCGGAAAGCTTCCCTGACATCGAATTCGTTGGGTGGGAAGAACCCATCGACACCTTCGAGGAATTCAGACAGAAAATGAACGATTACCAGACTACGGTGGATGCGGTCGCGCTTCTCGGGATTTTCACATTCGGCGACGAAAACGGCACGAATGTCCCTTACGAGGACGTGCTGCAATGGGTGGCCGAGAACAGCCAGTTGCCGGACTTCAGTTACTGGGAGGACAGGATTTCTTACGGAACCCTCTGCGCCGTGACAGTCTCGGGCTACGAACAGGGGCTTGCGGCGGGCAGGGTGGCAAGAGGAATCCTGGCGGAAGGGAAGAGCCCCTCCGGTTATCCCTTTGAAGCGACCGTCAGGGGGAGACCGGTAATAAGTCTTGCCAGGGCCAACAAGCTGGGAATAAGCATATCGAGCGATGTGCTTCTGACCGCCGGGGTAGTTGAACAATTCGAATGGGAGAAGTGAATGTTACCCAGCTTAAGATCGAAGATAGTATTAATCACATCCGTAATCCTGTTGCTAGCGATAGGAGCGAATTCGTTCTCCAACAGCCTTTTTTTCTCCTCCGAATATTCCAATGTGCTCCAGTCCAGCGTCTTTGTCGTGGGGGAAAACCTGAGGTCCCAGCTTAACAGGATTTTGAAGCTGGGGATCAGGCTGGAAGACATAACGGGTTTCGAGGAGCAATGCCAGGAAACGGTCGAATCCTATGATTACATAGCTCATGCGATGATCGTTGACACCAGGGGAAAAATACTTTTTCACAGCGATCCCTCCGAGGAGGGCAGGACGCTGACAGACCCCAAAATCCTGGATTTATTGAAAACCGGCGAAGGAGGCATTCAAATTATTACCGAGAACGGGAATGAGTATTATGAGGTCATGATTCCGGTTTTCGGCATACATGACGAACGCATAGGCGCGGTGGGCATGGGGCTCCCTGTCGAATACGTCTCGGGGAAGGCCGATGGATTGAGAGCGCAGTCAATTTTTATAATGCTGGTTTCTTTCGGCGTTGCCACGTTCTCGCTGATATTTTTCATTTCGCTCTGGGTCACCAGGCCATTGACCAAATTAACCATGGCGATCGAGGATATGGGGAAAGAAGGAGGCCTGAACAGGAAGGTTCAAATCAGGTCAAACGACGAGATCGGGAAGCTTGCCTCTACCTTCAACCGTATGACGGATGATCTGAAGAAATCCAGGGAAAAGACGGAAAAATACAGCGATCAGATGGAAGATAAGGTTTCCACCAGAACGACCGAACTCGAGAAGAAGGTAAAGGAGATGAACGAGGCGAGGATCGCCACGCTTAACATAATGGAGGACATAGGGGAGGCGAACAAGGAACTCGAAGATAGACAGAAGCAGATAGAAAACGCTAACAGGGAACTGAAGAAGCTGGACAAGCTGAAGAGCGAGTTCATGAACATAGGAGCGCACGAGCTCAAGACGCCGCTCATACCGATCGTGGGGTACCTTGACATGATGAGGGACGCGAAGAACCTCGACGAGAGCCAGAAAACCCAGATAGAGACCTGCCTGAGGAACGCCAACAGGCTCCAGATGCTGGTGAACGACATACTCGACATGTCAAAGCTGGAGGCAGGGTCGATGAAATTCGAGATGAAAAAGACCGACGTCCTGGCCATGATAAAGAATTCCGTGGTGGACATCGAGACCGAGGCAAAGAAGCAGGGAATAAAGGTGATCAGCAAGCTACCGGAAAGCTTGCCCAAGCTGGTGATAGACGAGTACCGCATAACGGAGGTCCTCGCGAACCTGCTCAACAACGCCATAAAATACAACAAGCCGAACGGCACCATAACGGTTTCCGCCGGGCACAAGGAGAAGAAGGTCATTGTCCGGGTCCAGGATACCGGCATAGGGATATCGAAGAGCGACATGAAGAAGATGTTCACGAAGTTCTTCCAGGCGGACACCTCAGCCAAGAGGAAGTACGGGGGGACCGGTCTGGGGCTTGCCATATGCAAGAGCATAATAAAGCATCACGGCGGGGATATATGGATAGAAAGCGAGCTCGGCAAGGGGAGCGCATTTATATTCACGCTGCCAATAAAGAAACAGGAGGGGGGGAATGACGAGGATACTTGTGGTTGACGACGAGCCGGATACGGTTGATCTGGTTAAATCCATAATGGAAGGCGCCGGGTATAAGGTGGAAACCGCATACAACGGTAAAGAGTGCCTGGCAAAGGTAAAGAAGGAAAAGGTTGACATAGTCCTTCTTGACATAATGATGCCCGACATGTCGGGATGGGACGTTTTCGGGAAGATAATGAAATCCAAAAAGAAAATGAAAGTGGCCTTCATAAGCATAATCGAGGTTTCCCCCGAGAGAAAGGACGCCCTGATGAAACAGGGGCTGAAAGACTACATAATGAAACCTTTCACGAAGGACGAACTCCTGAAAAGGATAAAAAAAATGATTTAGTTACGTTTTTTCGTTTTGTTTAAACGTTTAAACATATGTTTAAATAACATCACAGAAAATATAAACCATGGCCAGTGTTCACTTCATTGACGTAAAAGATGGTGAAATATACGTTAATCTTAAGCTCTCCAAAAAGGAATACAAGATACTTGGCCAGGAAACGGATAATCTGATAGTTTTGCCCACAAGCAACAGGGTTCTTGACCATGAGCTGACCACCGGAAAACTCGGGAACAGCAACAGGTTAATGCTCCCCAAAAAGATGCTGATCAAGGAAAGGGTCATGGTTCTTGAGAAGAGGGTCAGGGGCAACCTTTTCGATATTAACAATGACGTTTTTCTTCTGGTCAAGATAAAGGAGTCCATGGTTGGTATTCCAAGATTCATTGAGGTGAAAAAATGAACAGGATAAAGACAGGAATCAGCGGGATGGACCGGCTGATCGGAGGGGGATTTCCTTCAGAGACGATAATCCTTCTTTCGGGCGGACCGGGTACAGGCAAGACTTTATTCGGCCTGAAGTTCCTTCTGGAAGGCGCAGCGAAGGGCGAGAAATGCTGCTACGTGTCGCTAAACGAGAAGAAAGACGAGCTGCTGAGGGCGTGTAACATGATTTCTTCCCTCGGCACGGTGAAGAAGTACATAGATAAAAATTTTGTCATAGAACACGTTCAGCTGGATGAGCACATAACAATGAAAAAATTCGTCAACATAATATCATCCTATCCCAACATCGACAGGCTGGTTATAGATAATGTCAACAAGCTCCTGATGTTTTCGGACAGCGGCAAGAACTACAGGTCCCATTTCTCCGAGCTTGTGAATTACCTCAAGAAAATGGGCTGCTCACTGCTGGTCTGCGAGACAGACGGGGAACATATCGATACAGGACACAGCGAAGCCTTCGAGTGTGACGGTGTCGTTAACCTCTCTTTCCTGGAACTGGAAGAGAAACCCATGAGGACGCTCGATATCCACAAGATGAGATACACGCCCTTCGATCCAAAAATGCCGCACGAATTCGTGATAAACAGCATGGATGTCAGGCTGGGGACCACCAAGGTGATATGAACCCTCCTACTGCCCGAATAACCTTTCCATTCTTCTTATCCCCTCTTCTATCCGGTCCTTTTCGCACACGTATGAGAATCTCACGTGTTTCGAATGTGACGAACTGAATATGGACCCGGGCATAGTCAAAACGCCCGCTTCCTTGAGCCTTCCGTGCACTTCCTCATCATTCCCGAAAGCGGATATGTTCGGGAAGGCATAGAAAGCCCCCTTCGGTTCAACACACGGTATACCAATTTTTCTGAAGCCGGAAAGAAGGGCATTTCTCCTTTCCTCGAATTCCTTCCTTATACTTCCCGGGAATTCCCTGTCCTGCAAAGCTGCCATGGCAGCTTTCTGCGACGGGGCAGGACAGCAGTTGGTGACGTAAAGTTTTAGCTTGAGGATATGCCTGATCAGTTCCTTCTGAGCATGAAGATAACCTACCCTGAAGCCGCACATGCAGTAAGTCTTGGAGAAAGAGTTTATCGTAATTATTCTTTCAGGATTTTCTGCGAATGATGCGATGGATTCGTGTTTTTCACCGTATATGATCCTTTCATATACCTCGTCGGTTATGATGCTCCCCTTGAATATTTCCGACACAGCCTTCAGTCTATTCTTATCGAATACGGTTCCTGTGGGGTTGTGCGGGGAATTGATCACCACCAGCTTCGTTCTCTCGCTTATGGAGTTCTTGAGTTCCTCCGTGTCTATCTGGAAGTTGTTTTCTTCCCTCAGCGGGATGACCACGGGCCTCCCCCCGCAATACCTGACCATCGGGGCAACTATCGGGTAATTGGGCTCGAATAACACGACCTCGTCCCCCCCGCCTACCAGGGACATTATCGAAAAGGCGATCGCCTCCGTCGCCCCGTTGGTGACCGCAATCCTGTCCGGATCAGAATCGATCCCGTTTTCATCCCTCAGCTTTACGGAAAGCATCTCCCGCAGTTCCGGGTAACCCTGTATGGGGGCATAACCGCTGGATCTGGCAGCATCCCTGTAAACTGATATCACCGAATCCGGCGGGGAGAAAACCGGTTCTCCTATGGAAAAATTAATAGAGTCCTTCGGCGCATTGCCGAAGTATTTCCCGGCGTCACATCCCGGAGTATCCAGAACGGCCCTGCTGAAATGCGTTTAAACACCCCCAATTAATTTTATTATGTTGTAATATATATTTTTAAGTGTCTATATGCGATTGTCCGATTCCCTGAAAAGAGGAATAATGAAGTCCGGTGTTGGCGGGATTCTGAACAAGTTCAAGATAAGGAGCAGAAGGAGCACGCTTTTTTTTGAGGATATCTTCTCGGAATACGTGATGCACTGTGAAAACAACGGGAAAAAAAAGGAAATGTTCAATTTGGCGAAGAAATGGGCATCCGTGTCAACGCAGCAGCTCATTCCGGGGTGGCTGAAAAATGTGTCAGATATCTCGGTTTTCAATCTTGCCGCAAATAACGTCTGGACCAATGTCGGGCTTGTTGAATATTTCGATGGTAAAAAAGACGATGACATAGTGTACGTGACGACAAAAAGGGAATTCCTCACAAGAATAACAGGCGAGAACGAGTTCATGAAGGGATTTTTCGTCGGGTGTGTCAACGGTTTTTTCAGGAAGGAATGCGATATCGTTTCTTCCGTTCAGTCCAGAACCGAATGCATGTACAAGATCATTCTCAGGAAAGAAGAATTTAAGATCGGCGCAAAGGATAAAAAGAAATATGATACCCTCAATTATCTTCCGGCCGCGATTGGATTCTCACTTCAGGACGCTCTTAAGAAGAACATATTCCAGCTAAAGGAAAAAAACAGGATATATTTCAGAAAAAGACCGATATCCCCCACGGAAAACACGATATTCCACATCATCAGCAACGAGGGACCTTTCCTAGAAACCGTTCCGGAAATATCTTTTAACTATTTCAAAGACATTCTCCTGAAGGGTGAGGAAAAGAGGATGCTGTCCATGCTCAAGACACTCCTCCAGTGCATGGGATGGGGCGTCGTGAAAATACTCGAAGATGTCAGCAAAATAAAAATCATAATAAAGAGCCCCCCGTGCGGCCTGCAGACCGAAAAAGAGAATCTCGTGTTCATAATTAACGTGATTCTCGGTTTTTTGTGGACAATCGACAGGCGAATTGTTCTGGGGGAATGGATGGAATCGGAAAAACTTATTGATGCGGAGTTTATCCTTCATGCCAAAAAGGCAAGTAGATAGATTATTGCAAGGAATATCACGTTTAACCTGTATGGCATAACCCCCGGGCCGTGGGCCTTTTTTCTTAGTCTGTTCATGTCGTTTTCCCTTAGTATGGAAACTGCCGGTTTAACGGAAACCAGGAAAGATACCGTGAATGGAATAAAGGACCACCACATTCCCAGCAGGAACATCGATACGTAAATGCCGAAAAAGCTGGAAACGGCGATAAAAATAGTGTAAAGGAATGACAGCTGCCTTTTGCTGAATTTCATTGCAGGTGTAACGATTTTGGTTTTTTTGTCGAATTTCCTGTCGGAAATATGACTCAGGGACCATACGGAAAGACTTCCGAACCAGAGGACAAGAACGGATAATAATATGATCATACGGTCCGCTCCGCCGAATGCAAGAACGGATATGATGAAAATGACTGAAGTGGATAATGTATAGCTTACGATTCCTCCCCACCAGAACCTCTTGAGCCTGAACGGAGGAGACGAATAAGAAAAGCCGCAGTGTATTGCAATTATTGTCAGCAAAAGGAAAATCAGATCGTTTTTAATGAACGCCATGGATAGGCCGCTGATAATCGTTAGTATCAGGAAAAGGGATGAAAGCCGGCTGATCTTTCTGAATTCAATTTTACCCGTTATGTGCCCGTATCTCTTCATTGGGGGGTTCTTTGAGTCTGAATCGTAATCATTAGCGAAATTGACCATAACCCCGTAAAACAGTGCGCTGTATGAGAATATTGAGACTAAAAGGAAGGGAATAATGGAAAACTGCCGGGCGAGAAACATGGCGCAGAATATCACGACCAGGTAGTTTATCCTGAACCGGAGGATTTTCGCGTATTCCAGAACCTTCATATAATCAACCACATCGGCATGATTATGAATCCCATGGACCCAAACAGATGCGCTGTTTTATATTTGTCTCTGGATAAATAAACAGCGGTCAGTGTCCCCAGCGGTAAAAATATGATCAGGTCCCTGACCCAGAAAACCGTTACCAGAGAAAGCATGCCGAATATCAGAAAGTATATGAAGATTTTGGAAAATCTTTTCGAGGTTACCACCGGAATGGTTTTGAATCCAGTGTCCATGTCCCCCTCGTAATCCCTCAGGTCGGAAATCAGGCTCCCGACGAGAATCATCGTGAAAAAGAATCCGGAATAGACTATCATCATCCAGTCAAAGCCTGTCCGCATCGTTCCGAGAAAGAATATCTGAACTATTAGAAGTGCTGTGTATAGGTTCTTTATCGCGCAGTATTTCTTTATCCTGAACCTGGAATAGGCAAAACCGGTGAGGAGGAAAGTCAGGGATATCACAAAGGAACTCAGTGAAAGGAATGATGAAAAAATTAATCCCAGTCCGCCGAGCATCACTGATATATCCAGCCCTCCTCCGGTGACGTATCTGTTTATTCTTTTCCTGTTCCTGAGATCCTCCTCCTTGTCGGTTATGTTATTATATGAATAGACGGAAGCACACAGGAGAAATGATTCCAGCATCACAAAAACAGCGATGATCCCGGTCTGATTGAAAAGCATGTAACCAGTAAGGGCGAGAAATGACGTAAAAATGCATATTCCGAATCTGATGAAACTCAGGAATTCTTTCATGTCCGCACGCTTCTACATCTTCACCTTTCCTCCTGCCAGCGAAAGATTTTCAAAATCATCCTCGGAGAAAGAAACCTTTTTCACTTCAGAGATCGCTTTGATCTTTCTGAGCGTTTGCTCGATAACATCCTTTGACACATCTTCACCCATTATTTTCCTCAGGAGCTTTTTCCCCGAGTGTTTCCCGAGCATAAAACTTCTTTTCTGGCCAATGATCGATGGATCGAAATTCTCGTACGTCCTCGGATCCTTCAGAATACCGTCTACGTGTATTCCGGATTCATGGCAGAACGAGTTCTTCCCGATTATTGGTTTGTGCGCCTGGAGAGAAACGCCGGAGAACATTTCCACGTCATCGCATATATCTTTAAGCATCCCGTATTTGACGTTTATTTCCGCGTTTCCCGTGAACTTTAATGCCAGGCATACTTCTTCTATCGGGGCATTGCCGGATCTTTCCCCTATTCCGGTGAATGTCCCTGAAAATATGTCTGCGCCTGCCATTATGGCTTCCAGCGTGTTCGCAGTTGCCATTCCAAAATCATTGTGCGCATGAATCCCTATCCTGCATGAACATGTATTTTTCAGAAGTGATATGATCTGATATGTGATATGCGGTGTAAGACAGCCGAGTGTGTCGGCAACGAAGAAGGTCTCCACGTGTTTTTCCACTGAATTTATGAAATGGAGAAGGTATGATATGTCTGCCCTCGTCGAATCCTCCCCAGCGAAATCCACCTTCAGGCCATGGGATTTTGCATAATCTATCATCCCAATGGAATTCTCGATGTTTTTCTCCCTGGTGGTTCCCAGCTTGTTCTTTATGTGTATATCTGACACCGGCGCGAAAAGCGTTATTCTCTCAGCCCCGCAGCTTATTGCTGTGTCTACATCGGATTTCTTTGCCCTGCATGTGGCGGTTATCTTTTCACCGAAAAGACCCGTTAATATCTTTGTTATCCTGGCTTCTGTCTCTGAGACGCATGGCATTATATCGATGAGGTCAATACCGAAGTCGGATACCTTTTTCGCGAGGATTATCTTTTCGTTCGGGGAAAAAACAACCCCAGGCATCTGTTCCCCGTCTCTCAGAGTTGTGTCGTGAATCCCCAACATGTTTACCCATTTATGAAAATAATTAGAAGTTTTATAAGTTTTGTTTAAACATATTAATTATCGGTTTAAGATAATTGACAGTTTTCATAATCATTTTATTGACATTTAAACATTTTTGCCGTTGGTTTATCCAACCGGAGGCAGTTATATAAGGGAACCTCACCAAAAGCTTCTATTAGGTGTTGGGATGAGCCAGATTCTTATAGTAGATGACGAACCGGATACGGTGGATATGATCAAGTCAATTCTTGAGATGTACGGATTCAGCGTTAATACCGCACACAACGGGAAGGAATGCCTGAAAAAGGTGAATAAAAACAACACGGAGCTTGTGCTTCTGGATATCATGATGCCGGACATGTCGGGGTGGGAGGTCTTCAACAAGATTAGAAAGACCAAGAAGAACCTCAAGGTGATATTCATAAGCGTCGTTGAGATAAGTCCGGAAAGAAAGCAGTCGCTCATAAAGGACGGACTTTTCGACTACATAAACAAGCCGTTCACGAAGGACGATCTGGTTGGCAGGGTTAAGAACGCAATCGAGACCGTATAAATCAGATTCTTATCACTTTATCGAAGAACAATGCGACCTTGTTTATCAGTTCACCCCCCCTCGGTTCCGGGGTTAGTATTATCATCTTAGCCTCGTATTTTCTCGCCTCGTCTATCAGGGCCTTTACGAACATTATGACTAGGTTTTCCTTGTTGTATATCAGGAGGGTGGTCAATGAATCCAGGACAATGTATTTTTCGCCCTCGATTTTTTCCATGAACTGGTTTAAGGCTATGTTCATGCTTGTTATGTCGCTAGGGTTTTGTATGTGCGCGACCCGTTCACCCGGAGAATCCTCTGCTATTGTCCTGATACAGTCTATGAAATGAATGCCGCCAGTATTTATCTTCATTCCCTGGAGAACCTTTTCTATCGAATCGTGGGGCTTGTTCAGCGCGATATAGACTCCTTTGTTGCTCTTCTTTGCGAAGGATTTGATTATCCTGTTGGAGATGTCCTGCATTTTTTCAACCGGGGTAATGACAAGTGCAGAATACTGGCCGTTCAAACTTTCCAGTTCTTTAATGGTCATAATAAATCATTGAATTTAATATATAATATTATAATGGGGTATCCTTTTTAAATGATTAATTTCACCGGTTTCAGCCGGTGGCTGGCGGGCTGGCCAAGTAATCGGTTTAAAATATTATTTAATTCCGGTTTAAACCGTCATTGTTACTTTATTTATGCGGCAATAAAATAATTAATATAGGATCAGGGATGAAGGGGTGCAAATGGTAGTCTTGGATATAAAGATAATGGTAATTGTATTTCTGCTTTTCTCAGTGATCTTTTTTCTATCCGTAAGCGCAATCCCTGATCCTATAATATCGGTCCAGGCCCCGGAAAACAGGTCTTACAACGATTCAGCACTATGGGTGAATTTCTCTATTTCCGGGGACCTGGACTGGTGCGCTTATGACCTTAATTCCGGGGGGAACACGACCGGAATCTGCGGCAAGGGGAACCTGTTCAACGATTCGTTCCCCGGGAGCAACGTTTCCATCCCCCAGCCGGGCAACTGGTCAGGATACCTTAAACTCGCCAGGAACTGGACCATCGTTTCCGCGCGCATGAACGCATCGGGGCTTCCGTACGACGGATGGAAGACCGCAAATTCAAATACGTCAAATAACATCTGGGACATTGATTTTTACAACGAAACGCTAGGTTTCGCTGTCGGTTCTTCAGGCACGATACTCAGATGGAACGGAACTGGATGGAGCATCATGTCTTCCCCCGTGTCATCCACACTGAACGATGTTTCCGTCTACAACTCGACGCTCGCTTTTGCAGTCATGGGGAACGGTTCCGGGGGTTATGTTATTAAATGGGACGGGAACCAGTGGAGCATTGACGGCCTTATAAGCAATTCAATTCTGATGAGCGTCGACTTCGCGGACGGCAGTCTCGCCTTCGCAGGTGACCAGAACAGCAACCTTTACAAGTGGAACGGGAGCTGGTATAACCAGTCCGATCCTTTCTCCACCGGATCTGTAAGGGGCATTTCAATGCTGAACAGCACGTTCGGTTTCGCCGCCGCGCTTTCTAAAATCGGCAAATGGAACGGGACCCACTGGATAAATTACCAGGAAATCGGCGACACCAATTTCAGGAAGATGAAGATAATCAATTCCACTTACGGGTTTGTGGCCGGCGTGGCGACCTGGAACAACGAGATAGTTAAATGGAACGGAAGCGGGTGGTACGGAGTCCCTACCCCAGGAACCGACGATATGTGGGGTGTTGGTGTTTTTGGTGGAAGGGCCTTCATGGTGGGGGAAAACGGGAGAATAGTGAGATGTAACGGATTCGATTGTTCCGAAGCGTATTCTCCGACATCTTCTGATCTTTATTGTGCTGATCTCACGGGAGGCATTGGGTATTCCGGCGGACAGGGCGGCGTTTTGCTGGGCAATCCCAGTTACCCTGTAAACGTTACGCTGGATGTTGACGGTTCAGGCGTTCCATATGAATGGAACATGACGGGAGAGTTCAGTTCATCCTCCACCGCGGAAATAGACCTTAACGCTTCGTTGGTCAACAATTTCCTTTCTTCCTGCTCTCCTTCCGGCGGTTACTGCGTCATGGAAATGAATTTCAGCTCGGACACCCCCGGAAAGATCGGGATGACTGATTTGTCCGTCGTTTATACAGTCAACAGTACGATAAACGGTACAGAGGGAAACAATACGCTGGTTATTTACGCCAACGATTCGTCCGGAACGGTTAACATGAGTACCGTTTATTTCACCATAGACCTTACATACCCTGTCATCAGTTCCACCCTCATCAGCCCTTCGGTCGTCGTGAACGGGAGCAACGTTTCCATTTCCATCAATTCTACCGACATCCTGTCCGGCGTCGGGAGCACGTGGGCCTCGATAGAACTTCCTGATACATCTTCGGTGGTTCTTGCGCTCAACAACACCGGTTCCAAGAACTTCACGACTAACCTTACAGGGAGATATAACGTTACATATTTCACGAACGACACCTCCGGCAATACCGCCAACTCAACCGGGCATCATTTCCTCGCAAAGCCCGCGTATAATCTGAATCTCAACATAAGCGACTCGGATGCTTCGAAAGTGAACGGGACGGTCAGGATTTATTATCCGAATACCACCGAACTGATCAAATCCTTCGGTTTTTCCGGGAATTTCAGCGAAATCGTGCCGGATTACATATACGATATCGAGTTTTCCGCGTTTAACGAAACAATCAAAATACTGTTCAGGGGATTCAACATTTCCGGTTTCACCGGCAAGGGCTTCAGGATGGATAAATCCCCCGTGCCCGCTGCCGGGTACCTTAACACGTATGGGCTGAACGCCACGTTCACTTTCACCAGTGCGACAGTAACGACAGGATACGGTTCAACCGGGTTCACGAACGAAAGCCACCTCGGGTTTTACGTCTGCAGCGACTGGAATTTCACAGGCAGGTCATGCAACGGCAACTGGACCAACATGACCGGCAATTCCATGCTGGACAAAGCAGCGAACACGTTTATCATTAATGTTTCCGGGTTCTCCGGTTTCGCGGTCAGGCAGGAATCATACTGCGGGGATAACATCATGGACGCGAATGAAACATGTGACGGAACCGCCTTCGGAGGACTGACGTGTTCAGATTACGGCCATAGCAGCGGTTTGCTTTCGTGCAACGCCAACTGCTCTGTAATATCATCTTCGGGGTGCTACACACCGTCCAATCCCCCTTCCGGGCCTTCGGGATCCCCGGGAGCCGGGCCGTCAGGAGCGCCTGCACCCGCCCAGGATGAGACTGAAAACGTGACAGAGACCTGTTTCGATGACTGGATATGTGGCAACTGGAGCGAGTGCTTCCCCAACGGGACCCAGACGATGCATTGCGATTACACCGGAAACTGTTCCGGTGCGGACCCGAGAGTTAAGACGCAGAACTGCACACCCGCTTCCCTGAATGGTAGTGTGTGCGGCAACCAGATATGCGAGGAAGGTGAGGACTGCGAAACCTGCCGGGAGGATTGCGGCGAATGCGAATTACACCCCTCTTTGGAGGATTTCATTCTGAACTACTTGTGGATAATGGTAATCATTGCGGTTGTCATTATTCCGGTTCTGGTTTACTTCATGAAATCCGGAACAAAAGAAAAGGCCAAACCGGAGGAATCCCTCGATACGGAGAAGGAGCACCTCAAGAAGCTGATCAAACTCGCGCAGGAAAACTATTACAAGAAGGCACTGATATCAAGGGAGACGTACGATTCGATGATAGATTCCTACAGGCAGAGGATGGAGGAGATATCCAGGGAGGATCTGGCCGAAAAGGAACTGCGTGAGATGGAGAAAGAGAAGCAGGAAAGGATAAAGAGAGAGGAAGAGGATCTGAAGAAAAAGAAAAACGCGGTTGAAGAAGAAAAGAAAAAAATAGAAGAGGAGAAAAAGAAACTTTCCGAGGAGACCGAAGAAATCGAGAAGGAGAAAAAGGAAGAGGTGAAGGTGGAAGAAAGAACCGATAATTCCATGGAAAGGGAGAAGGAAGTTATGCTGAAACTGATAAAGAGCGCGCAGAAGCAGTACTACGAGAAGGGCGGCATAAGCAAGGAGTCATACGAAATGAAGGTAAGTGCGGCTAGGAAGAGGATCGCTGAAATAGAAGAACAGATGGTCTAAGTCTCGAGGGCCTCGAAAACTTCCTGTTTCGGGTATATGACTATGCCCTTTTCCGTTATCTGCATCGGGACGATTCTTTTCTGGTGTTTCACTCCCCTCATTTTCAGTATCTCCAGCGCACTGATGCGAATGTCTGTCTTTTTCAGGTTGTATAAAAGAATGACGCCGTCCGCGAGAAATTCCTCGCATCCCCTTCTCGTGATCTCTGTCGGGATCTCCTCGGTCTCGGTTATAACGAAGGAAGTGACTCCCATGCTGTTGAGATACCTGAAAAGCTGTGATATATACAAACGATAGCTGGTCTCATGGCCGGAAAAGGCGGCCGCTACGGCCGAAAGGGAATCCACGACAACGATGTCCGGCATGAATTCCTTCAGGAATTTTATTGGCGGTGTCTTTATCAGAAGTTCCCCTTTCGATTCCTCCACCATTGCTTCGATAAGCCGCACTACCTCGAACGGATCAAAGCCTTTTATCGCCAGGTTCCCGTTTTTTATGTTTTTATCCGGATCCCATCCGAAATCCTTCATGTGCTGCTTTAACTTGGCCTCTTCCTCCTCGAAGCTCATGTAAACGCATCTCTTGCCCTTTTCCACGAAAAAGTTAGCTATCTGCAAACAGAATATCGTTTTCCCCGAACCGGGCCCTCCTGAAATGAGGATGGCATTCCCCTTCGGAACCCCCTTTTCGATCAGTTCGTCGAATCCCGGGATCCCTATTTTTATGTAATCCTGTTTGGTGACGATCTTTTCCGGTTTTTTAACCGGCTTGATTTCTTCCTTTTTTTCTGAATCATTTATGTGGGTTTCCTCGTGCTTCATTAAACCGGCTTTGTCGGAGAACTGTTTTTTACAAATAGCGCATACGTATTTCCCTTTGTCACCCTTTCCAAAAATCTTGACCATCCCAATCAATTAAATTTTGGGTTTCTTCCTTAAATAACTGATTTGAATTGTTTATACGTATGTCATTCTTATTTCGTCCCCGTCTCTCAGTTTTATCTTTTCGAAATCGGTCACACTTTCACCGTTTATCATGCAGGTCCATGCATGACCGTCTTCATTGAATATTTCGTCGATCCCGGTGATCTTTTCGCCTTCCTCGTATATTTCATATTCGACGTAAGCCGCTTCCTTGAGAGCGTCAAAAACAGTTGTTCCCGGTGCCAGGCTGAGTTCATGTACCTCGGTTATTCCGTAATAATCTATTCTCATCACCACCCCCATCCTTTCCCCGCTGATCATCATTCCGGTGATCGAGTTGAACTGTGTGCCGAAGGCGAACAGCAAGAACGCGAGAATCAGCCCCGCGAACATGTAACGGAAATCGCTCTTGAACAGAAAATACTCGAAGTCATATCTCATATAACCACCAAACATTGAAAGACAGCTTTATTCATGATTTTAAGCTGTCATGTACTAATGATAATTTGTTTATTTAATAATTAAAAATCCAATCCTTTCTTCGCTTCCGTGCCTTTGGCGTAAGGGTGCTTGATCTCCTTCATCTCGGTCACGAGATCGGCCACCTCTATGATCTCCTTGGAAGCATCCCTTCCCGTCAGGATGATGTCGGTGTTCTCGGGTAACTTCCTGATCAGGTCCAGCACCCTGTGACCCTTGAGCAGCCCGTGCCTGACCGCCACGTTTATCTCGTCCAGCACCAAGAGATCAGGGGCCTTCTTCGTGATCACCGCTTCCGCGAACTCCAGCCCGGCTTCCGCCCTCTTCCTGTCGTCCTCCGAAGGATGGGACAGATCAACGAAGTTCTCGCTCCCGAACTGGTGGATGGCGAATCCCTTTCGCTTGTCTGCAAATTTGATCTCGCCGGTCTCCCTATTCTTCATGAACTGGACGAAAACGATCGTCTTTCGGTAGCCGTATGATCGCAATGCCACTCCAAGGGCGGCGGAAGTCTTGCCCTTCCCGTCACCCGTGAATACATAAATCATGCCCATGAGAAAGAATTGGGTGCAGGATTAAAAAATGGATGAAATGTTGTCCTAATCTCCTAATTTAAATCTTTTCGCTTGTTGATTAATATGGGATACGGAAGGATGCAGAAGAACTACCAGGTTTTCAGGATAACATCAATAGGGGAAGCTTCAGGAGCAAGCCAAAAACTGCTTCGCAATGACCTGGACCTCATGACACAGCATGATGGAATGGATCGCGAGTCCGGAAACAGACCCTTTTGTGTTATAGATAATGAGGCTTACTGGACGGATCCGGATACCCAGGAGACCGCCAGGATGCTTTGCGCGATTCCCGGGATCATGGAAGTGCATTTCACTTATCAAAGCAGCGGGCATGGGCATTATGTTACAATCAAACCTATTGAGGAAATGACTGAAACCGAATTGAAGGAATGCTCTGCCGATTTCCCACCGGGAAAGGGCGTTAGCGTCAGAACCATCATGCCTTATAAAATGCTTGAAAAACTGGCGGAAATGATGCGATCTTGATTGTGATTTCTATGGGTAAACCAAAATACGATGAAAATGCAGTACTCGGGACATATGAGAAAAATTCAATTCTTCACACTACGGATCTTTCGGTGATGACGGATCCTCTCGCATTGCATGCACTGCAAAAACTGATTTCAGAATATGAGTTTGAGACTGTTCTTGATATCGGTTCCGGCAGCAGAAAACATGCGGATTATTTAGAGAAGCGTGGCAAAAAAGTGACAACTTGTGATCTTGGGATATCTGATGAATTCAAAAAATCCAGAAATGGCGCAACATTCAGAGGAAATTATCTTGATTTCCAGTTTCCTGAAAAATATGACGCGGCATGGTGTTGTCACGTTCTCGAGCATCAACCGAACGTGAATGCCTTACTGAAGAAGGTATTGGGTGATCTTAAGGAAGACGGAGTACTGGCTGTTACGGTTCCTCCCAGAAAGCCGAATGTCGTGGGTGGTCATTTAACTATATGGAATGGAGGTTTACTTCTCTATAATCTTATAATTGCCGGTTTTGACTGCTCTCAGGCCAGACTAAAACAGCATGAATATAACATAAGTGTTTTAGTACGGAAAAAACCAATCGATATTGAATCGTTGAACCTGAATTATGACATTGGGGATATTGAAAGATTATCTGGTTTTTTCCCGTTTCCTGCAGAACAAGGTTTCGATGGGGATGTAATGGAAGTGAAATGGGATTGAATTTTCTTCTTAACTGCACTTAGAGTACCCGCAGCTCAGGCACGTGAAGCATCCCTCCGCGCAGTACAGCTTGGCCTTGCACATCGGGCACGCCTCGTCCGATTCGGTCAGACCTTCTTCGCTGTGTCCGTTGCCGTTGATCGATTCCTTTTCTTCCTCTTTTTTACCCTTCCCCAGATGGATGACCTGGACGGTCTTGCTCGAGTCCCTATAAATCGTGATACCCTTGCACCCGAGCTTGTACGCCAGCATGTATGCGTCTTCAACGTCCTTTATGCCGGCTTCGGCGCGAAGGTTTATGGTCTTGCTCACGGCATTGTCAGTATACTTCTGGAATGCAGCCTGCATCCTTATGTGCCATTCCGGCGCTATGTCGTGGGCCGTAACGAACAATTCTTTCGCTTCGTTTGGGATCCCCTCGATCCCGTGGAGCGACCCCGTTTTGCTGACCTGCTTCATCAGCTCTTCCGAAAAGAATCCGTGTTCCTTCGCATATTTCTCGAATAGGGGATTTATCTCGAGAAGCTCTGTCTCCCCGCCCAGTACGTTCCTCCTGACGAACACGACGGCGAATAAAGGTTCGATGCCTGAAGAGGTGTTGGCAATTATGCTTATCGTCCCTGTCGGGGCGATCGTAGTGACCGCGCAGTTCCTCATGTGCTTCCTACCTTCCGAATCCCATACGCTCCCCCTGAAGTTCGGGAAATTACCCCTTTCCTCCCCGAGCCTTTCCGAGTAAGCCCTGGAGCTGTCGGTTATGAACTTCATGATCTTACCGGCCAGTTCCAGCGCCTTTTCTGAGGCGTACGGTATTCCCATCCTTATCATCATCTCGGCGAATCCCATCACCCCCAGACCGATCCTCCTGTTGGCGAGAGTCATGAACTCGATCTGCTGGATCGGGTACTTGTTGGCGTCTATCACGCTGTCCAGAAAATGTGTGGCGATTTCCGTGGTCTTTTTTATCTTGTCCCAGTCTATCTCCGTCCTTTCGTTTAGCATTTTCGACAGGTTGATGCTCCCAAGGTTGCAGGATTCGTATGAAAGGAGCGTCTGTTCCCCGCAGTTGTGTATCTGCATCCCGTTCGCGTCGAATATGTTTACCCCCGGGACACGTACGTCGTACACGTCTTCGATTCCGTCTGCCACCATTTCGGAAACCGTGGCGAAGAATCTTTCCTGATTCATTAATCTTTTGTAGCTGTTCATTAACCTGTCGAGCTTGGATGCTTTTGAAAAGTCGCTGAAACCGATCAAATCAGAAAATGATCTCATATTCTCTCCGGATATTACCAGTTCATGCTGGTCCTTGATCATGTATTTTTTCTTTCCTCCCTTCCCGTCCGGTAATTCCTTCAATTGCTGTTTGCGCCTGTTTTTGTATATAGTGGACGCTATTCCCAGTCGCAGGAGCATGCGCTGAACGGCTTCCAGTCTTGCCAGATCAGACTGTGCAAGTCTTACGCTTAATCCCTTCTTTTGCGTTCCGATAACCGAACCGTCCGAATCAAAGAATCCACGAAGGAATCCTCTGTAAAACTTGCTCGACGTTTTCTCCAATTGCGGCATGATGGTCTTGTTTCCTTGTTTCATCCCAAAAGATTCCGCAAGATTTTTCAGCGATGCCGTGGATAGCCTGTGTTCATTCCTATCCTTGATTTTTACCCACCCCTTGAAATCTTTCATGTGCGGAAGTTTTTCTATCGATTTCAGCGCTTCCTCCATTATTCCTTTAGGATTATTCCAAACTGAAAGGACTGCTCTCTCTTTTTTCAGTGTACCGTCACCGATTAGAAGACCTAACAGGTATCCCTCTTCTTTCGTGTTTTTCCCTTCCCATTCGGTGTTTTGTTTATGATCATGAAGCATTATCCTGTCGTTCGGTTCTAGTTCCCCCGCTTTGCACCATTCGGTTTCCGTCGTGTATCTGGTGGATTTCTTTACCTTGAGAACCGGATGATTGTCGGTCAGTCGCAGGCTATACCCTTCCTTGGTTTTGAGCTTGTATACTTCCTTGTTGGTTGTTTTGAAAAATCCCTGATCACCTGACAACATGTCCATCCCGTTTACCCTTGCCCTGAATTGAGTGCCGATAAGATCCTTGACCTGAAGGGGTCCGTTTTCCGTGTGAACCCAGTTGTCTTTGGCAATGCAAGGATTGGTCGCCTCTATCTTCCCGATGTGTGGGGTCTGGTTATGACGGTTCATCTCGTCTAAAAATATGATACCCGGGTCGCCCGTCTTCCACGCGTGATAAGTGATCATCTCCCATACCTGTCTGGCGAAAAGCTTCTTCACCACCTCGCCCGATCTGGGGTTTCTCAGCTCGTATTCAGTGTTTTCTTCGAGCGCTTTCATGAACTCGTCCGTCAGCCCAACGGAAATGTTGAAATTGGTGAGTATCTTGTTCTCGGAATCCTTCGATGTTATGAATTCGAGGACATCCGGATGGTGGATGGAAAGGATTCCCATGTTAGCCCCCCTTCTTTTGCCGCCCTGCTTTATGACGTCGGTCGCCACGTCGAATACCCGCATGAACGAAAGCGGACCTGATGCTATCCCCTTTGTGGATTTAACCATGTCCCCCTTGTATCTAAGATTCGAAAAAGAGAATCCGGTTCCCCCGCCGCTCTGGTGGATGAGCGCCGTGTGCTTGAGGGAATCGAAAATGCTGTCAAGCGAATCCCCTACCGGAAGAACGAAGCATGCCGAAAGCTGCCCCAGCTGGGCTCCTGCGTTCATCAGCGTCGGAGAGTTGGGAGTGAACTCGAAATTAGTAAGGACGTTGTAGAATTGTTCTATCCGAGGTTTCACGTCCTCCCATCTCCTTTTGAGTATTTCCATCAGCTCCATGAAGTTGCACCTCATCTGATTCCGGAGGTTCATCCTCTTGTACGCCCGGTAAAGCATCCTCACGTCGTTTATGTTCAGACCGAGTTCCTTCGCCTTTTCCGGCAGTCCTTCAAGCGGTTTGACCTCTTTTACGGTCTGTTCCCTCCTGATGTCAAAGACCAGATCATGATAGAGTATGTCGGTAAGCGCTATGTGCCTTGCTATCCTTCTGAAGAGCTCCCCAGTGGATTCCTTTACGTTCCCTTCCTCGTCCTTGAGCAGATACCTCGCCTTCAGGACCTTGATCGTGTTGACGGAAAGCTTAAGCTCGTCCCTGACGCCGAGAACCTCCTTGGCTTCGCGGATGCGCCCCCTTTCTTCCCTGTATAATATGTAAGCCTTCGCGGTCTTGGCATGACCCCTTTCTATAAGTACTTTCTCCACCTCGTCCTGCACGTCTTCGACGGACGGGTTATGGTCATGGAATTTCTGCTCTATGTTCCTTATGACCTCTTCAGAAAGCTTCCTGGCGAGTTCCATGTTCTCCCCGCCGACCGCCTTTGCTGCCTTGAATATTGCCTGCGTTACCTTGTCATTCTCGAAGTCAACCACCCTTCCGTCCCTTTTCTTTACCTTTATTATAGTCATAACAATGATACCTCTATTTCTTCTTTATCTTTTTCAGTTCGTCCTCGAAGCTTTCCAGATCGGTGAATTCCCTGTACACCGATGCGAACCTGATATAAGCGACCTTATCCAGTCGCTTGAGCTTTTTCATGACCATCTGCCCGACCGACTTGCTGTTTATCTCGACGGAATCCCTGTTCCTGAGTTCCATCTCTATTTCGTTGATGACCCTGTCGATCTCTTCTGCGGATATAGGACGCTTCTCGCATGCCTTGATTATCCCGGATTTCAGTTTCTGCCTGTCGAAGCTCTCCCTGTTGCCGTCCTTCTTGACTATGGTCAGGTCGGCGTTCTCCACCCTCTCGTAGGTGGTGAACCTCTTGCTGCAGGAAAGGCACTCTCTCCGCCTGCGGAATGATCTGGAGTCCGGAGTGATTCTCTTGTCAACGACCTTCGAATCCTGAGCGGAACAATAAGGACACAACATACAGACACACCAATTTACCCAACAATCCCCCAATTTTACTACTTGGTAAAAAACACAACATATTGTGTTTTGTATGATCAAATAACGCAATATATAGTGTATCGCAGGGGGTATATAAACATTTCTATACTGTAAAACAAACGATTGAAATATTGGTTTTGAAAATATAGATTTTGATCACTGCTTCCTTTCGCATGGCACGTTTTTCCTGCTGGAGTAAAGCGTTGGCCTGTAACCATTCATTCCCTTCAGCACAAGACTCGACCACAATGGTTCCATCCGGATCATTCTGCATATCCTGTCCCCGCTTTCCGAGACGGGTATCGCTATCACTTCTTCCGGTGCCTTTAGGATCTGCCCGACGGTGGCTCCCACGGTAATCGCCCTTTCCCTTTCGGTTGAACCCGGGAGGGTTGCGATCGAAGCGACGTAATACCCCAACGGGGAACGGTTCGCGATGCAGTCAAGCCCGATCCCGTCTTCCCACAGCTCGGCCTTTTTCATGGCCTTCATTGCCGTGCTTTTCATCTTTATGACGAGGCCATAACCGAATACCTTTTCTCCCCGCCTCAGGACGGTGTACATCTCCGGCCTCTTTTCCGCCCATTCCATTTCAGCGGGATTCGGTTCTTTGCTGTAGGCGAGCCTGTCGATCTCCATTAACTGGCCCCAGTATTTCCTTTCAAGGTGGTCGTCGATTATGATTGAACTCCTGCCTGGCCTTCCCATAAATATAGAACGGAATTTCGATTTTTAAGATGATCGTGTTCTCAGCGTCATTTCAGTTTCCCGATGAGGTCTTCGCCTTTCATAACTTTGGAAACCAGACCTCTTGCGGAGAGTTCTTCTATCTCCTCCGACGACACTATAACCTTCCCCCTCGCGTGGGCGTATGCGATCTCCATCGCAACAGTCTTCCCGATATAACCTTCCTTTGCGATCACATATAATACATCAGTATTATCTATCCGTCCGAACGCCCGGAGGAGGGCGGACCTCTCGCTTTCCATCGTATCCTTCGCGTCAGTGACCTTTCCCGCGTCTTCTGCAATGATACCTTCCGCGATGCAGGCTTTACTGAATGCCAGCAAATCCCTGTTGAACCTCCTGCTGCATGCAATGAAAACGGATTTCATAATTCTAATATAATTTATGATTTTTAAGAGTGGTGCTACATATTATCAATATGGAAAACGAATCATCATCAGAAAATTCCGGCCTGAGGGAAAAGATCAGGAAGCTCGAAGAGGAGAACAAAAAGCTCAACCAGCTTGTGGACACGGTCGAGGAAAAGACAAAGAAACTCAGTGATCATTTTTCCGATAAGCGTTTGTATTCCTTCACCGACAGGGGATGGGTTGATACGAACATGTTCGGGGAGAAGATAAAGCAGAAGGATGACTTCAAAAGAAAAGGTGATGACTTTTATAACAGACCCAAGTCATCGAACGAAGCTGGTAAGTCATCAAAGGAAGTTTTTGAAACCAGACCAAAAGAAGACAGTGGATTTGATCTGAAAAAGGTGCCTGCTGCGGAAAGAAGAAAAGAGGAAAGACCGACCCCGGCGTTCATGGAGCGATCCGTTAAGGCTTCCGGTGAACCTGAAAACTTGCAGGCTGAAAAGCCGCTGACGGTAGAGGGTTTGAATAAACAGCTAATGGACATTATCCAGCTTATAGCTAAAAACAAGTCTAAATCCACTTAAATATAGTTTGAACTAAATTATTAATGAGGGGTGACCCAATGGCTAAGAAAACGGTTAAGGATATCCACGGGGAACTTGAAAGTATCGTAAATATTCTGAACAGCGACGTGATCAAGGCTCTGGACATAAAAGAGGCAAAAAAAAGCCTTGAGAAGAAGGTAAGGCAGCTTATCAACGAGGAGATCGAGCTCAAGGAAGTGGTCGACAACCTTAAGACAACCAGGGACAAGCTTTCTTCCGAACTGAATAACAAGGAAACTGAAATAAAGGATCTTCAGGACAAGATAGGCGCGCTAAAGAACGACAGGTCCCAGCTCGAATCCGCGAGGCTAGTCCTCTCGGAGCAGATAAAGAACCTGAAGATAGAGAAGGCCCAGATGAACAAGTCGCTGGAAAAAACTAACGACCTGCTTGTGATGCTCAAGAACGAGATAACACAGTTTGACGAGGAAATAAAGAGCTGAGCATCAATCCGGTTCGATGCCTTTCAGACAAAAATAAATTTAATTTTATTTTTCTTTTTATTTTGATAGTTCTTTTGCTAAAACGCTGTTATATTTATAAATCCAGATTCCAATCTATTAAATTCTCGGTGATCCCATGAAGCCAGCATGTGAATACGTTTCGAGGGAGATACTTCCCGGTTTGAGGGCGCTCGTGGCGAAAAAGATAATGGTTGACCACGGCTTGTCACAGACCGCGGTCGCGAAGCTGCTTAATACGACTCAGCCCGCAATATCCCAGTACAAGCGCGATCTCAGGGGGAAGATATCCGTTCTGAAGGATGACCCCAATCTTGCCAGGAAGATAGACGAGATAGCAAGGAACATAGTCACCGGCAAGATAACCGCAAAGGAAGCGGGAAGGGAATTCTGCGTCATATGCAAGGCACTCCAGCAAAGCGGCGTAATACCTGAGGAATATGTTTGCTTCAGGGACTAATGATTCATCAACTTTATAAATGAGAACATCAAAAAATATAACAATTGAATGAATCAGATATTATCTGATTCTATCGAAGCTTCAGTGATTTTGAAATGGCAGAAAAAAAGACCGTGAAAAAAAAGACCGCGAAGAGGGTAGTTAACAAAAAACCCGTTGGGGTTTCAAAAAAGGATAAAAAAGCGGTTCCGCTTTTTTTGGGCGTTCTTATAATAATCATAATCGCCGCGATAGCGGCTCTCATAATTTTCGTGGGACTTGAGACGGTCGGAGGCACGCCCGTTAAGATTGGCGACAACGTAACCGTATATTATTTCGTCGAAACCCCCGAAAAGGACTTCAACAATTCGGGCGAGTTCACTTTCTTAGTCGGAAGCGGGCAGGTTATTGACGGTTTTGACAGCAATGTTATAGGAATGGTCAAGGGCGGGGAGAAGAGCTTCACGCTCACGCCGGACGAGGCTTACGGGGATTTCGATCCGGAGCAGACCGTCCTGTGGCCGCTGGAACAGGAGACTGACAGGACGATAAACATGACCATCGAAAACTTCAACCTCTCATTCGGTGAGAACCCGGTTCTCGACAAGGCATACGACGCGATAGTTTACCCGTGGATGGTAAGGGTAGTTAAGATAGAGAATGACATAGTATGGCTTCAGCACGAGCCGGAAGACGAGCAGATAGTGGAGCTGCCTTACGGCGCTTCAATGGTAAAGGTAATGGGTGACAAACTCGTTGTAAAGCTGTTCCCTCTTACGGGTTCGCAGTTCACTTCTGTTTACGGGCCTTACGGTTTTCCGGTCATAATGGATGCCAACGAGACTCACATGATACTTGATCTGAACCACCCGCTTGCCGGCAAGACTCTTGTGTTTTCGATAAAGCTTCTTGATGTAATTCCGGCATAGATGAAAGAAAAAATCTTATTTCTTGAACTTTGACACCCTCTCTATCATGTCGGTATGTCCTAAGAAGAGGGACCTGCAGCAATACCGCTCTAGACCGAGAGAGTCAAGAACCTGTTTTGGATCTGAACCTTTCGCCACCTTTTCCATGAACTTCTCGTAAAGGTGTCCCACAGGCTTCCCGCACGTCATGCATCTTATTGGTATCATCATGGATATCACCTGTTTCGAAAGACAGCTTGACTCAATCGATTTAAGCTGTCAGTCGTTTAATTTAATATGCTATATGTTAGTTTGTGCTTATATAAGTTTGCCGGTGTTCTATTCTATCCTCTTGAACTTCTCCCCGGGCGTTCCGCATACGGGACATTTGTCGGGGACGTCACCTTCTACGGTGTGGCCGCATACCGGACAAACATATATCTCCTTCTCTTCCGTGTCCTTCCCTTCGGCGACGGCTTCCCTGGCCTTCCCGTAGAGTATTGCGTGGGTTTCCTCGACCTTGTTGGCGAAACTGAAGCTTCGGAGGGCGTCTACGTTGCCTTCCTCCTGCGCGGTTTTGATCATCTCCGGGTACATCTCCCTGAATTCGTGCGTTTCGCCTTCTATTGCTTCCCTGAGGTTCTCCATCGTGCTTCCTATCCATTTGAGCGTTCTGAGATGATTGTGCGCGTGGATGGTCTCGGCCTCTGCAGCCGCCCTGAACAATTTCGCTACCTGTTTGAATCCCTCTTCCTCCGCCTTCTTGGCGAATGCCAGATACTTTCGGTTTGCCTGGGATTCACCAGCGAAAGCCGCTTTCAGATTATCTTCAGTCGTCATTTCATCTACTCTTTAATCATGTTCCATCCGTTTTATTATAGTAATAATTGAATGATTTAAAACATTTTCCAAAAACAAAATTTTATACAGTTAATCGTGCGCTTCTTTCTCAGCAAAATAATGCGCGATGCGTATGGGTTCAGGAAGCTTGTTCTCCCTTATGCAGTGCTTCGTGATTCCCAAAGAACGCTCAAGAGAGACCTTGTGGCCCGGGGAAATGAAAATATGACCGAAACCTTCCATGGTTTTCAGTACCCATCCGATCTGACTACCTTCGAATGTGATCTGGTTGAAATCTCCTAATTCGGAAGGAACTTTAAACTCTCCGACGAGCTTGTTCTGCGCTACCCCTATGCTCGGCTTCTCCAGCATTACCCCGACATGGCTCGCCAGGCCGGCTCTCACAGGATGTATTATCCCGTGTCCGTTGACCATTATGACGTCGGGCTCTTTTTCCAGCATCCTGTAAACGTTTATGACGGAAGGGGCTTCCCTGAAGGAAAGGAACGTCGAGACGTACGGGAAGTCTATTTTTGTTTTTATCACTTTCTTTTCGATCACCCTGAAGGTTTCGTAGTCCAGAACGACCACGCAGGCATATCCGTATTCCTTGGAATAAGCGATATCTAACCCCCCGATCGTCCGGATCCTGGACGGGGTTCTGTCTTCGAGAATCACCCTGTTACCGATCCCCTCCTGCACCTTCCGGAGACCTTCGAGTATCTTCGGGTCTACCAGCATAATGAAACGGAAGCTGAAAAGATTGAAAAAGGGTGACTGTTCCTAGATATATCATATTGGTGCTTTGTGGAAATCCCTGACAGATGTGTATGATAATCCTTTTTTGTCGATATACTGTTGGAAAGATGCCTGGAGAAAATATGAGTTGAATGGCCCCTGCCTTCTGTTAATTAATACCTTTTTGCTGACGAGTTCGTTCAGTATCGACGCCGCTTTCCTTTTTGTAATTTTCAATGCTTTTGCCAGGGTATCCGGTTCCATTTCGCTGCCGTTGTTACTGATTTCACTAATTATCCTGAATTTTAATCTGTTGTTCTGGTGACCTACCGCGTACGGGCAGATCTTAAGATAATTATCGAGCGCATCGGTATATATTGTTCTTATTTGATCCCCCTCGTCATACAACAATTCCAGACACTGTTCCATTTCGGCGCGGGTTTTCCCGTCCCCTTCAAAGAAAAGTTTTGTCGGGTTCCCGTATGTTTCGCACAGAACCAGGCCGGTTTCAGTCGGATGCAGTTCACCGTTTTTTTCATCCCCGTCATAACCCCTTATGAGAGATTTGAACTGCTGATCGTCTCTTGACAATATGGTCAGATGAGCATTAAAAATCCCCCTTCTTTCATGCAACGGGGTAGGTGTTTCCTGTCCGTGGTCGAATATCCCGGTTTCGTCCATTATTTCGAATAATTTCTCTGCCTCGATACCCGGTTCACAACATATTTTCCTGACTATTTCGGAATTTACGAATAATGGGGAATAATTACTGCTATCTCTCACACACCTGAGAGCTCTGCACAGCATATAGGACGGCATACCGGTTTCATGCGATTTGCAGATGTTGTATGCAAAAAGAGGCATCAGGTATATTCCATACTGCGTGATGCCAAAACTGTCATTTTTCCCGCTGTCTCCGGACATTATCAGGCAGTGTTCCTTTACCGGCTCTCTCGACAGCACGTCGTTCAATGAGCCTAAATTGGGGACATCTGAAAGAGTACCCACTCGTTTCACGATTTCTTCTCGTATTTCACCAAGCACCACCATTTCTTCGGTTTTTCTGTTCCTGAAACCGATTACCATTGGTATGGTTTTCGTTTCCGTGTTGTGGACACCTGCTGTAAATTGCCTCGCCATGTCGCCTTTCTGAGTTTTATCCCTGCCCATCTTAATTCAAACTGTTAAAATTTTATAAAACGTGATTTAGCCAAGAACAGCATCCGGGTCATCCGTGATATTCGACGATTCCTTTCTGTGTCAGCCTGAAAGACGTGCTCCCGTCTTCTGAATGGTCGTGATTTTGAGGTTTAAACATAAAATTAGTTATCTGAAGCTTTTTTTTCGTCTTCGTAATAATTGTCAATACCTTTGAATGTTAATCTGTAAGATAATTCCCCACCCT
Organism: Candidatus Aenigmatarchaeota archaeon; assembly: GCA_016932215.1. Lineage (GTDB taxonomy): Archaea > Aenigmatarchaeota > Aenigmatarchaeia > QMZP01 > QMZT01 > JAFGDH01. Next base: position 77,495 of record JAFGDH010000031.1, read on the forward strand.
CGAAATGAATAGCCAAAAAACCGTCCATGATAAGTTTACCTTTTGCCAAGATGGTTGGTATGCCTTTTTTCACCCCGTGATTATGTAATCCTCTGCTTACCTGCCTTCCGTTGAATCCGAGATCCGTCGGTCTGTCTGTGTCGTAACCCTGTCTCATTATTCTGGTTTCGTTTTCCATCTCAAAATAAAAAGACCTAGGGTTTACGTCCCTCCAGTTTGTATATTTCTTGTTCATGATAAATTTAGAGTAGGCTTTAATCTTTTATAATTATATTCACCCATTCCGCTCTTTCCCCTGTTCCGTTTTCTCACGCTTTTAAATTTCTGAAACAACAAAAAGAATAAAAAGAAAGCATGACGGCTTATATGTTCGACACAAGCCGTCTTTCGAAACATGGGGCCGTAGTGTAGTCTGGTCTAGCATTCCCCTCTTCGGGTGGGAAGGCGCCGAAATCACTCCAGCTCGGGGAAAGTCCCGAGCTAAGGAGCGGGAAACCGCGATGATCGGGATTTACGGACAGCTGGTAACTCGAGTTCAAATCTCGGCGGCCCCATCATATTTATTTCACCCTTTCAAATTCTTAATATGGGGCCTGATTTCCGCAGCAGGGTGAAGAATCTTCAGATCATCATGAAAAGGAAGAAACTGGACGCTGTTTTGATTTCCGATAATAACGATGTTTTGTACTATACCGGGTATTCCGAGATGAGCGATGAAAAATGCATGCTTCTCGTGACAATAGGGGATGACCCTTTGCTGATGGTCTCCCCGCTCAGGAACGGTGTGACTGAGGATTTTGAGAATGCGGTGTTGCTGGGCAGACCGAAAGACCTGCTGAACGTAATTAAGCCATACAAAACGATAGGCTTCGACGAGGGAAAAATGTCCGCAAGAACCTTCATTTTTCTGCACAAGAACAGGGTAAAGCTTGTCCCCTCTTCTGCTCTGATCAAAAAGCCCATGATTATCAAGGAGCCGTATGAAATCGACCAGATAAGAAAGGCGTTAAAGATAACACGTGAGGTTCTTCATAACACGCCTATATGGAACAGGAAGGAGATCGATGTCGCCAGGAACATAAAGATCCAGTTCCTGAGGCATGGCGTGGAGCCGTCATTCGAGCCCATCGTGGCTTCCGGGAGAAACACGTCTTTCGTTCACCACAAGCCGGGCGAGAAGATAATAAAGCTGGACGACATCGTGCTTCTGGACATGGGATGCATCTATAACGGGTACCGTTCAGACATAACCAGAATGTTCTGCAGGCGTCCCAACCGCCAGCAGAAACAGATACTTTCCGATCTTAAAAAGGTTTACATGGGAATACTCAAGAGCGTCAGAAACGGCGTCTCGGTCAAGAAGATAGATGACACCCAGAGGAATGTTTTCAAAAAATTCGGGTATAAAGAGAGACACAGGTTCGGTCACTCGGTCGGCCTGTCCGTTCACGAGGAAATAGGACCCAAAATAAAAGAGAACATGGTTATTACCATCGAGCCCGGGCTGTATTTAAAAAACGACATCGGGGCCAGGCTAGAGAATATGATTCTGATAAAGAATAAAGGAAGTCCCGATACACTATCAAAGTTCTAGAACCTTCCCGGTGCTGGCGGCTTCTCTACCGGCTCGTGCGGCTCTGCCGGCTCTTCGGGCGACGGCATTGATATGTGCTTTATTATGATTATGTCGCCGATAGACTCCACCATAGGGAATGGTATGATAATCCCTTTCTTGTCCCCAAGCATATTGGAAATGTATGATTCCTTTGCAGCTTTCACTACAAGCGAACGTATCTTGAACCTCTTGAGATCGCACTCCGCATCCTCTACTTTACCGCAGAACATCCCCTTGTTCGTGAAAACGTCTTTCCCGTATGTTTCAGAAATACTGGAAACCTTAATCGCCATCTTCCCACCTCGTAACAATAATTGATATAAATTTATAATTAATACTTATAAAGGTTTATAATACCAAGGAAATTGTTTTGTTTTTTCTATTTCATAAATATTTA